>CANFJD010000028.1 GCA_947447315.1 Fimbriimonadaceae bacterium | reverse complement strand
TGCCGGGATCGGGCGGCTTTTGTGCGTCAATTTCGCGCCGCTATCGCCACCGAAACCATCCTGGATGCCGAAAAGCAGACCGTGTTTGGGGAGCGCCTTTGGTGGCTGCTGGGGGGCGGATTGCCCATGCGAGATAGCCGCATCCCGGAGAGCGCCAAGCGGCAGGTCATCAAACGGTCGGGAGGGAAGTGCGAGTTTTGTCCCAACGCGATGACCGCCATCGAGAACTTCGGCAGTGGTTGCAACCGCCCTCTCCATCTCCGCGCCGTTTGCGCCAATTGCTCGCGCACCAAGCCCTTCGGTGACTCCGCGTTCTGGCAAAGCCCCGCCGCCCAAGCAATTCTTACTGATCTCCGCCAACGGATCCACGCCGAACTGCCGCTGAAACCCTGCGACGACCCGGTTCATTGGGACTGGCGTGCCTACGTTGCGCGCAGAAAATAGACCCAAAAAACCTGGGAGCCGGTTGTCAAAATCGACTTTTGGCTACTTGTGTAATAGGACTGAGCCCGGGACTGCCAGCGTCTTCCACACCGATGCGGCGACTGTCGTCACCAGCACCGCGTCTAGGACCGTCACTTCCTCCCATCCCACCGCCTGAGGGGGCTCGGGATGAGGATGTCAATTCAAGTTTGGTTGGACCCAGCTGCGATTTGGCAAAGTTTCGGCATCGGAAATGTCGGATTGAACGATTTCCGGAGCGCGGCACACTCACTGGATAAGATGGATCTCTCGCGGCTCTCCCTCATTCGTCAAGTCGAAATCGAAACTCCTTGCCCCGAAAATTGGGACGCTATGACCGGCGATGAGGCGCGCCGATTCTGCGCTGGTTGCGGATGCCACGTTCACAATCTCGCCAAGCTCCCGGCCGCCGAGGCGGAGCAGCTTCTCGCCGCGCCGGAGCGGGTCTGCGCCCGCATCACGGTGGACGCTAAGAAAGGAATCCTCACCCGCGACGGATGGATCCCGCGGCTTCTCGCCGCCGGTGCCATGGCTGCCGCCGCGGCTGGCGCTTCCGGCTGTACCCAAGAACTCACTGGCGATCTGATCGTGCCCACCGCCAGCCACTCCGTCAAAAAGCCAACCGCCCCGAAAACGGTGTCGCAAATGCCCATCCAAAAGAAGTCCACGCAAAAGAAGCCGATCGAAAAGAATGCGATCCAAAAGAAGGCGAGCCAACCCACCATGGGATACGTGAGTGTCGCCAAGCCAAAACCGACAAAGAATCCCACTCCCGCGCCGCCAGTTCTCGGCCGACCCCGCGCGATCACCGGAAAAATCGCCGCCCCGCCGACGCCGAAATCTGAGAAACCCTCTCCCGAATAGGCGTAGGTGTTGTAGTCTAGGAAGTACCTCATGAAGCCAGTTGCCATCCTCGCCCTTTGTCTTGCCGCTACCTGCTGGGCACAAGAGTCCATTCCGGCCACCAAAATCAACGCCCCCTCAACCAAGGCTCCGGCCGGACCGGAAACCCCCTGGAAAGGTTTGGAAGTAGGCACGGCTGCCCCCGATTTCTTCGCCTTCACGCCCGAAGGGAAGAAGGTGAAGCTCAGCGACTTCCGCGGCAAGGTCGTCATCCTAGACTTCTGGGCTACTTGGTGCGGCCCGTGCCAAGTCTCCATGCCCGGCCTAGAAAAGATCTACCAGCAAGTGAAAACCAAAAACGTCGTTGTGCTCAGCCTCAACACGTGGGATAAGCAGGAAGATTTCCAAAGCTGGCTCAAAGAAAACTCGGGCACCAAGTACCATTTCAACTTCGTGCGCGATCCCGCCGAAGGCGACCACGATGCTATCCGCAAGAACAGCATCGCCAAAACCCTCTACAAAGTGCCGGGCATTCCCACCATGTACGTGATCGACCGGAAGGGCAACATCGCGGGCTCGGCGCTCGGCTCCGGTAACGAGAAGAACCTCGTCGGCATTCTCGGCACCCTCGGCGTCAAAGCGGTCGCCGAATAAGCAACGGGCACCATCGGTGCCAATTTGAGTAACTTCCAAGGATGCTTTTGGTGGCAATCCTGGTGCCGTGTTGGGCTGCGAATACCGCAGCCCCAAAATTTGATCTCACGGTCGAATCCATCATGCGGGGTCCCGCCTTGGTGGGCCACCCTCCCCGCAGCCTCGCCTGGTCCGCCGATGGAGCCTGGCTCAAATTTGCCTGGGCGCGTGCCGATGGCTCCGCAAATCCCGGATACAAGGATTACTACGTCCGCCGCGACGGCACCGGACTCACCCAAACCAAGCCCGAGGGTTTCACCCCGGCCGTCGAACCGTCGTTTCCGCCCCCCGCGATTCCCACCAAACCGCCGGTCAGCGAGGTGTACATCAGCGAGAACGACATCTTCCTTCGCGATCTCGCCACCAAAGCCACCCGCCGTCTCACCACCACGCCCGCGATCGAAGAAAACCCGCGACTCGTACTCGACGAGACCGCCGTGCTCTACACCCAAGACAGCAAACTCTATCGACTTACCATCGCCGACGGAAAGGTGACGGAACTAACCGATATCAAGTCGGACCCGTATCCCGACCCCACCAAAACCGCCGAAGATGCCCTCGCCGCCGAGCAGAAGGAACTCTTCAAAGACTATCCGCCCAGCGGTCGCAGTGTCAGCACCACCCGCTCCCGCGGTCGCCGTGGCGGAGGATTTGTCCTGTCTCCCGATGGTCGCTACGCCATCTCTACCCTGGTCCAAAACGCCCCCGATGCCCGCGTTGCCGATGTCCCCAACTACATCACCCGCAGCGGCTATTCCGAACTCATTCCCACCTATCCCAAAGTTGGCTACTCGGAGTCGTTTAGCAAAACGCGGCTGGTGGATATCGCCAATGGGAAAATGATCGATCTGGCGACTCCGCGCCCCGGTCGGCTGGATGGGCTCAATTGGTCTCCCGACGGAAAATACGCCGTGGCAATGGGCGATTCCATCGATCACAAGGATCGCTGGATGTACGGTTTCAATCCGGCCACCGGCACCGTGTCGACGCTCTGGACCGAGCATAACGATGCCTGGATCGGTGGCCCCGGTGACGGCACCTTCGGTTGGTTTCCCGATAGCTCACGGTTCTACTTCCAGTCCGAAAACACCGGCTTTGCCCACCTCCTCACCGGGACTCCGGATGGCAACATAAAAGCCCTTACCTCGGGTAAATACGAGGTATCCAACGTCCGGCTCGATTGGGCCCGCCGTCGGTTCCTTTTCACCAGTAGCGAAGGCAGTCCCTTCCGCCGTCAGGTCGATGCTCTGGATATCGAAGGCGGAAAGGCCACCGTCCTCGCTCAACTGACGGCCGACGATGAATCGGCCTACGCCATTGCTCTGGATGGCAAAGAACTGGCCGTCATCAAGTCCTGCTCCAATCGCCCCGCCGAACTGTTTGTCAATAATAAGCAAGTCACCGTCACCCCGACCGCCGAATGGCTCGCCGGTCCCTGGATCGAGCCGCCGGTCGTCATGGTGAAAGCGCGGGATGGCGTCCTCGTTCCGGCCCATCTGTATCGCCCGGCCCGACCGGTGAAAGGCGGCCCCGCCGTCGTGTTCATCCACGGAGCGGGCTATCTGCAGAACGTCTACGACGGGTGGAGCTATTACTACCGGGAATACATGTTCCACCACCTGCTCGCCAGCAAGGGCTACACCGTGATCGATATCGACTACCGAGGCTCGGCGGGCTACGGCAGTAAATGGCGCACCGCCGTCTACCGCCACATGGGCGGCAAAGATCTGGATGATGCCGTCGACGCCGCCAAATTCTTAACGACCCAGTACAACGTCGACCCGAAGCGGATCGGTATTTACGGAGGCAGTTACGGCGGGTTCATTACTCTCATGGCCATGTTCACCGCCCCCAATACCTTCGCCGCCGGTGCCGCGCTGCGCCCGGTAAGCGACTGGGCCAACTACAACCACGGCTACACTTCGCCAATCCTCAACAACCCGCAGGATGATCCCGTTGCCTACCGCCAAAGTTCGCCCATCTACTTTGCCAACGGCCTCAAAGGGGCGCTTCTCATTTGCCACGGCATGGTGGACCTAAACGTTCACTACCAAGACACCGTCCGGCTCATTCAGCGCCTCATCGATCTCGGAAAGACCAATTGGACGGCGGCCCCGTACCCGACTGAGGATCACTCCTTCGCCCGGGCCGCCAGTTGGACCGACGAATACCGCCGTATCCTCGACCTGTTCGAACGGAATATCGGCAGCGGATACCGTAAGAAATGATCATTTCGCCTCGCGAAATAGACTTCCAAACCTTCGTGATTGCGGATGTCCCGGCCAACCCCGAGCCGTTCCGGCTGCTCAATCGGGTGCCCATCCGTGATAATGGCGAAACATTAGTCGACCTTCGTGTGACGGTGCCTGAACTGAGCTTTGCCGACTACTGCCTTCCGTACGTTCGGGAAAGCGTAGCCGATGCCCTCCGGGTCGCCCTCCGTCGCCTGCCTGAGAAGTACGATCTCCGAATCTTCACCGCCCTTCGCACGCTGGAGCAGCAGGCGGAGATGTACTGGAGTAACTACCGTCGCGCCGAGGAGGAGCATCCCGATTGGCCGAAGTCGACTCTGCGAAGAATGACGAACCGGTTCTTTGCCCCACCCGGCGCGAAGGCACCTCCCGGTCACTGCACCGGCGGCGCGGTGGATGTTGGACTCTTCGATCGCGCAACCGGCGAAGGAATCGACGTCCGATCTCCGCTAGAGGGATGGACCGGGGCCCCAACGGCGGTAGAAGGGTTGTCCCCCGAATCGGCCGAAAACCGACGACTCCTCTGCTACGTCATGCATGCCACCGGCCTGTCAAATTGCCGGGATGAGTTTTGGCACTGGTCGTATGGTGATTCAGCTTGGGCCGTGAGGATGGGTGAGCCGATCGCCGTCTACGGTGCCATCGACGCGCCAGCCGATGCAACCCGGGTCCGCGGCTCAAAACTTGTATTGAGCGACTATGAGTCCGATTGGCCGCTCCAATTTGAGTCAATACGCGACCGCCTGCTCGATAAGCTCAATCAACAATTGCCCGGTCACCCCTGGCAAATCGAGCATGTCGGTAGCACCGCGGTGCCTGGTCTCGTCGCCAAGCCCATCTTGGATATCGACATTCTGATTCCAGATCCAATAGAACTAGAGTCGGTGGTCGCCACCCTGACCGAATTGGGTTATGAATCTCGTGGCGATCAAGGAATCGCGGGTCGGGCGGCCTTTCGGTATCAAAATCAAGAGGTTCCCCTGCCCGCCCACCATCTCTACGCCGGGCGCGCCGATGCCAAAGAGATGCGCCGCCACCTCGCTTTTCGCGATTATCTCCGCGAAAACGAGCGGGCGGCGGCGGCTTACGGAAGCTTGAAGCAAGGGCTGGCCGCTGAGTATCCATGGGATCGCGACCGGTACTCGACCGCCAAATCCCCGTTCATTTCGGAAATTTTGGCGGAGATTGATCCGTGCCTGATCACCGACGACTAGCCGATTTTGCCGTCGCCGTCCAGATCCTTGTGAGAAACCGTCTCGGCAAGGTCAATCGCTTTCTCTTTGAGGGTCTCAAACGCCGATTTAGACTCGGTCACTGCCGTTTCCAATCCGGCTTTCGCTTTTTGAGCAGTCTCCGATTCTGCCGCGTGGGCCACCGCGTCTTTGGCGTGACCAACGGCCTCCTTCACTTCTTCCGTAACGTGGGCAACTACTTTCGAGGCATCTTCATTAATATTCATGATGGGACACGGGCACAATACCTAAGTGCCCGCCAATCCTCTCGGGACGTTTGTTAGGCATCGAATTCGGTGCTGATGCACGCCGCAATGTCACCGGATAAACTGGCCCGGTGAGCAGCAAATATTCTCGACTTGCCGAAGCCCTTCAGGAGCACGGGTGCGATGCCTTCCTCGCCTGGTCTCCTATCACCATGGGCTACTTGGCCGACTTGTTTGAGAACGGGCACGAGCGATTCCTCACCTTGGCTGTCAACAGTAAGGGGGATCACCACCTGATTTGCCCGGCATTAACCGTGAATCAGGCCGAGCGCATTGGTGTGCAAAGCATCGCCGGATGGCGCGATGGGGAAGACCCAATCGCGCTGTTTAAGGATCTTTCCGAACGCTGGGATCTGTCGGTTGGCATCCTCGCGGTTGATCCCGAAATGCCGGCGCGCCACCTGCTCGCGCTGCAAAATTTGCTACCGTCTGCGCTTTTTAAAGACGGCGATGCCATCATCTCTGGTCTCATGCGGCAAAAGGACGCGGCCGAAATCGATGCCATGATCCGCGCCGCACGCATCGCGGATGACGCGTGGATCGCCATTCAACCCTATCTCACAGCCGGGGTTACGGAAGCCACGATCGCCCAAAAGCTTTCCGAATTCATGCGGGCCGCCGGTGGAAAACCCACCTTCACCATCATTGCCGCCGGGCCAAATGGGGCCGAACCCCACCACCTTACCGATGAAACGGTCCTGAAATCGGGCGATGTCGTTATCCTCGATTTTGGTTGCGAGGTGGATCACTACCAAAGTGATATCACCCGCACCATCTGCATTGGCTCTCCCAGCGATGAGGCCAAAGCGGTCTACGATATCGTGTACCGCGCCCATATCGCGGGGCGAGATGCGATCTCAATCGGTAAAACCGGTGCTGAAGCCGATGCCGCCGCCCGCCAAGTGATCACTGACGCTGGTTACGGCGAATTCTTTAATCACCGCTTAGGACATGGGATTGGGATGAACGGCCATGAAGCCCCCAACCTCGCCGCATCCAACACCGAGCCGCTGACGTCCGGTGATTGCTTCTCAATTGAGCCGGGAGTCTATCTCCCCGGCAAGTTCGGCGTTCGCATTGAGAATATCTACACCCTCACAGAGCACGGCGCACAGAGCCTCAACGATTCGCCCAGCTCTACCTTGGTCGGAATTTAGCCACCAATCGCAACCGCGGCCGCTTCCACAAAGCGGTCAGCGATCGCGGCGATTTCGGCATGATCCTCCACCAGCCGGCGGAAAGTGCTCGCTCGACGATAGATCTCCGTACACCGTAGGTTGGTGCCCGCTTCGATATGCGATTCGGGCATTCCTACCACGTACACCAAGGTGTACAGTGCCAGATCCAGCGGTTGTACGCCTTCCGTTGCGTGGAGAGGATCCTTTGCTAATTTCAATAACCGATGGCGCAGGTCCCAAGCCGAATTTCCGCCGAAATACGGGTCCATTAGCGAAAGTGATCGCAGCACCGCACGGGCATCCTTCCACTCGAGTCCTCCCAATTTTAGCGTCTTCAGCGCGCCGGAGAGTGCACTTGCCGAGCCGGGGATTTCTGATGCCATGATCCGGGCCAGTCGTGGGCAAAGCTGAACCCCCTCGTTCTTGGCCATCTTCTGCACCAACTTTAACCGCTCCTCGGCCGAAGGATTCGCGATCTGAGTGATCCGCCATTCCCGTCTCTGGGGCAAAAGGGCGGCCAACAGCCGTGAAGGCGAATCTTGCGTGAACGAGAGCACCGTGGGTCGCCCGGCGCGGACCCGTCGCTCCAGCTGGAGCCGCAGCGCCATCTTCTGTTTCGGTGATCCCCAAATCTCGTGGCAATCATCCAGCAAAAGCGGGCAATCGGCATCTCTATTATGCGGCTGGCGGAAATATTCAGCCGCAGAACGCGCTCCTTCTACCCGCAAACCACGTTGCCAAAAGTGCGCCGACATCACATTCAAAAGGTGGGTCTTCCCCGATCCGCTGGGGCCAAGAATCACCACAAACTTTTCCACTCCGTTAAGGAACAGTAACCCGGCATCGACGGCATCTGCGTTGGACCCCAAGGATGCGATGGAAGAAAAGGAGTCTTCCCGGGTGCGAAACAGAACGTCGGAGATGCGAGTGGTCATGCGAGATGCAGATTTCAAAGGTTGGAAAGCGACACGTTAGACCGGAGTTTTCCCCCGTATGCATTAAAGATTTCAGCTACTTTAATCGATGGTCGTCGTGAGCCGTCATCCACGGAACTATTGTCTTGATTCAGGGCCATCGGGTCAAGACCCAAAAATTGCCAAAGCTCTAAGGAGAGAGGATATCAAATGCTCCGATTTTCGTCGATTTTCGTGGATTTTAGCTAGGAAGCGAAAAATTCTAATATTTTCTTATCCACCGGTTTTCCCCATCCCGTGTTCAATTTTGCGCCAATAGGTTAAGAACTCAAAGTTAGGACTGGTGTTGGAAGTGTGGCAATTCAGACACTTGCTTTCGCCCACTCGTCCCATCTTTAGCAAGGCTGGTTTATCGCTATGCTCGCGACCAGCTCCGTGACAGCTTTCGCACCCGACGTCGGTCAAAGAGGGTGTTTCTGCCCGGCTACGGAACCCCTGACGGTTATCGAGTCCCACTACATGACACGGGGCACATTCGGGGTCTCGGTCGTCTTCAGTGGTTTCCAGCGTCTTCAGGGCATGGGCATGGGCACTTGCCTTCCAACTCTTCGCCGCGCTCTCGTGGCAGCTACTGCACAGCTCATTTCCCGCAAAGGATGCATCGTTCGGTCTCGGGAGTTGATCAATGAGACCGCTGGCCGCGATACGTCGTTGGTAGCGTCGGAAAATTGCGGTCGTGACGGGATCATCTGCTACTTCTGGTCCGAGGCCAAAGACGTTGTAGGTGGAGAATTTTCCGTTTACGTACGACAGTCGTAGCACGTACTTGCCCTTTTCGCCCGGGGAAACCAACCAAGTGCTACCAATTTTTGCGGGGGAGGAATCGGGCATCCCCTGTTGCCGGTAGATCAGCAACTGGAGTTTGGGGTGAGACCGGGCAAATTTCTCCGCATCCTCCCGATCGCCGTCCAAAATGACCACGTTTCCTACCGCGGCACTTGCCGATTGCTCGGTGATCGCGCTGACCCGGAATGGGCCGAGAGTACGCCCACTGTCGCCCAACACCCGGTCGCCCGCCAGATTCTGCAAACTCGCTTGCTGATCCGCGCTCCAGTCGCGCTCCACGCGAGAGAAGGCGACGCCGTCGGCTTTCCAAGCGGAAACCGCATCTGCCATCGCTTCCGCCTTGAAGCGATCCTGAATCGAGTTTCCCGTCGTGAACCGCCCCGTTTCGAGGAGTATCGTTTTGCCGGGAACGGCAAGGGTTTTTAGCATCTGACCCCGCCTTTTGATGCCGCCACTCATTGGCTTGGAGCAGCCGCACGGGGAGAGGTAACCCTCGGTATTTCCCGAAACAAGCAGCACCCAATCGCGGGCAGGCATCGGCGCAACTGGCCGAGTTTGCGGGAGAAACCCGGCCAAAAGTGCGCTGGAGGCAAATCCCCACGAAACCACATACCGGTGGGACCGCCTCATCTGCCTTTAGATACGCGCTCCGGTAATGGCCATCTTTATGACCGGTTGCTTAGCGTCATCGGTCTCAATTACCAAGGTTCCCATGATTTCGCCCGAAGGTGCGCCACCGTTATAACTCACGTCCACCCGGTATTCATCATGAGTCCCGAGGTCCGTTACCGAGTATTTCAGCCAGGGCAGATCGCTGGTTACCCGCTTGATCTTAAACGGCTTTCCGGGACGACTCAGTTGCACGGCTACGACCTTTGGTTCTCCGGCTAGGGTTCCCAGATACAAATCACTAGGCAACATGGCGATCCCCTTCTGGATGGCAAAGGTGTACCGGGCCAAACTGCGATTGACATCCACAACGGGAATCGTCAGCGATACCAGGGTTCGCCCCGGCAGCGGAGGTGCCTTCAGTTTCAGCGTTACGGCCGCCTCGGTGCGGTTACCGGTGGTAACCGGCGTAGCCGAGACAGTTCCGATGGTTCCATCAATCTGCGCTCGGCTCCAATCTAGCAGTCGCGTGCTTGCATAGTTCACCGTCATCTTGGTTTCCACCTGGTCTTCCTGCATCACCACGGTGCCGTTATTGGGGTCTTTCCACACGTATTGCGGTACGACCCGCACTCGTAACGGGAGCACCTTTAGCGGCATGTCAGGATCGTTGGTGTAAAGCAGTAATCGCTTGTCCAGCAGGTCCTTGAAGCCGGTTGTATCAATCTGCGGTCGAATGACTACGGTCTGACCCGGTGCAACCACACCGGGCGGAGCCGGTAGAACGCAGCCGCAGTCTCCAATTGTTCGGTAAGACATTGGCCCGGCTCCGGTATTCGTAAGCTGAAAAGTAAATTGGGCTCTTTCGCTTTCTTCCGTGTCGCGTGAGACTCCCGTGACCGGGTTAACAAATAAGCGCGCTTGTTGCAAAGCCCACCGTTGCTTACGGAGAACAGCCCCTCTCAGCGCGTCGGAATAGCTTTGAATCCGCCGAAAGTTGTCGGCTTCCGCCACTGTTATACCGGTCGGATTGTTTACGTTGAGGTCGGTACGCGAGGAAATGGTGCCGAAAACGGGCGAGGCCGCCAAGCCGTTGTACATCGCTACGGCGTAAGCCACCTCATTTCGCACTTCAATCCCGGTGGTTGGGCTACCTTTCGGTCCGCGTTTTGTCGAAATTACGCACTCCAGGCGAGGATTTCCGTCGGCGCGGAATAGAAAAGCGGCCGCCCGTGGCGTATTCGTGATCGGATCCGTGCCGAGCGAATTGGAGAATCTAAACTGGATCCCAACCGGTGTCTTGCCGGTAACTCGCTCCGAAAAACTTGGGCGTGGACTCAATTTTTCCCACGCCCGAAATGCCATGTCCCGCGCGTCTGCGTATCCATCCCGCGCGAAAATGGGTGCCGCGGAGTCATCCCAGGCAAAGCTCACGTCGGTCTCTGGCAACAGCGGGAGTAGTCGCTCTGCGGCTGAGAATTGCCCCTTCGCCAGTTGGGTGTGGATATCACTCAACGTCTGGTACATCTCGCTCGAGATTCCAGCGGGGAGGGCAGGAAACTCGGGCGCTTTCGTCGCCTTCACGGGAACCGACGGTTTGGTTTGTCCGGTCGGAGCCGTTCCCGATGTCTGCTCCATCGCAACCCCCGTAAGCAGTATTTGAGGGAGAAGTAGTATCGGCGCGATCATGCGGTTATCAACGTACCGCACACCAAGGTTGTTTCCTCAATATTTGCGAGAAGGAAAGGTCAGGAGGCGGGTGAACCGGCCGGAAGCAACGATTGGGGAGGGATGTCACTCCGGCCCGATGGTTCGATATCTATGACGACCAACGCGATGGCAAAGTTCGGAAAGTCCCAAAGTTAGGCAGGACCGGGATCGGAAGGTCCTCAGGTTCAGGTCCGTCGTAGCTTTAGAATGGTTTGCCCGATCTCGCGGTACATGCGTCCCCGCGCCCGCAAACCCCGCCGCCAACCCATCTTCTGTTCCTTCAAGGTGTGGTGGACGCCTTCCAGCGAAATCCGTAAAATTTGCCCACCGTCGGCCCGGATCGCCTGATTGATGAGCACTTCCACCCCCATTCGGCATTCACTCAGGCCGTTGATTTTGATCAAAGCCTCTCGGCGCATGGCTCGCTGACCGCTTAGCGCGGGTGAAACTCCCTGGCCCGCGTCACTCCAAAATCCTCCGCCCGACAGCACTCCTACCGTCATGTCCGCTTTCCCGGTCTCGATGGGAGTTGTTAAGTCTCGCAAGTGGGCAGGAGTAATTCCGGTCAAATCCGCGTCTAAAAGCAGGCAAATATCGCCACTGGCCAACCGGCTCCCGGCTAGTACGGCCGCGCCTTTTCCACGATTTGTAGGAAATCGCAATACGTGCGCCCGCTCACAACGGGCAGATATCGCCGCTGTCTGATCCTCACTTCCATCGTCCACGACGATAATTTCGGAAATAAAATCACACTCGGCGACCGCCCGCACCACATGGGTAATTCGGGTTGCCTCGTTGTACGCCGGGATTACGACGCTTATGCTCAAATGTGTCTCCCCCGCTCAACCATACAATCCTTTACCTTCAAATCGCAGCCGAAGTTTCCGGTACGCCGCTGACTCAAATTTCCACCAGGCGCTCTGGCATCGCCGTACCGACCACGATGTGACATTATTTCCCACTAACAGATAACGACCGGTAGAGGATTCCACATTCGGTCGCCACCTCCGCTTATACGGTTCATCCCCGCGTAAAAAATCGAAAATTCGGTCGTTCCTCTGGTAAGCCCGTGCGATCGCTTCCGCCACTAATGCAGTACCGGGCGAGCCGACCACCGGCAGCACTCCCGACTGGTAAAAGCACGTTCGTCCGCCGTGTACCAAAAAACACGCGGCCCCAACCGGGTCCCCGGCCGATTCCGCGACCAGTAATTCGACCTTGCCCGCAGTGACTCCCTGCGACGCCCACCTTCGAAAGAATTTCCCCCGGCGACCAAAAAACAAACCCGGCAAGCCGCGTTTCCGCCATCGATCACGGTGGAGCCGGAGCAGGATATCCAGATCCTCTTTCACGGTCGACGGCGTGGACACTCGGATATCAAATTGGTTCCGGCGTCGGACGTCGTATCGCAAAGACTTGGAAAGTGATTGAACATAGCTGTCAAAGTCCCCAGTCAAACCGATTTGCAGGTTAATTTCCACGTCCAGTTGCGCTGACTCCGGCAGGGCGGCAGCCCACGGGGAATCGGCGGCCACCGCCATCCAACGGATAACGCGGGACTGGGAATGGTCCAAAAAACATCGGCCCGCATCTGGGTGGGCGAGCACGGGAGCCGCGGAATCCGAGGCATCGGTTGCGTACACGGCACCAGATCGGTGCATCGGAACCGCGGCTTGCATCTCGCCCTGACTCCACTCCGTCCAAAGCTCAAAGCTGCCTCCGTAGACGTGTTGGTGACTTTCCGCCCAATCGGGACTCTGTGACCACCGTGCCGTCGGGTCGGCCTCAAAGACCCGTTGCCACTCGGCACGTACTTCTGGGCCAATTTCAGAATTCCGAAAAACGCGGAAACTGGCCATCGTTACTGCTCAGGATTGCGTCGTCAAAAATTCCTGGACGCTTCTGGCGACGTGGTGTATCTGGTCTTCTGAGAGATGGGGTTGGATCGGAAGGTTCAGGATCTGCTCGCACACTTGCTCGGTCACCGGCAGGCTGCCCTTTCCATTGCCGTACTTCAGATACGGAGAATGAAAGTGGATCGGGACCGGATAGTAGATCATGCTATCCGCCCCGCGAGCCTTCAAGAATGCCTGCAGGTCGTCCCGACGATCAGTTAGGATCGAGAACTGGTGCCAAGTATGGTTGTTGCCATTCAGAACGGTCGGTAGTGTCAGCGGAAGATCAGCTAGTTCGCGGAGATAGATTTCGGCCAATTTCTGCCGTTGCGTGTTCCAAGCATCCAGTTTTTGTAGCTTCACCCGCAGTACCGCCGCCTGAATTTCGTCCAATCGTGAGGTGTAGCCCAGGTGATCGTAGTAGTAGCGCTCGCGCCCCATCCCATGAATACGCATCGAACGACATTGCTCGTTGACCTCATCGTGATTAGTGATGATCATTCCGGCGTCGCCCGCTGCCCCCAAGTTCTTCGTCACGTAGAAGCTAAACCCGCATCCGAGACCATACTGACCCGCAAATTTCCCGTTACAGTGCGAATCCAGCGCTTGCGCTCCGTCCTCCAGCAAGAGGAGCCCGTGGCGGTCGGCAATCGCCTTGATCTCGTCGATTCGGCAAAGCTGACCAAAAAGATGCACCGGCAAAATCGCTTTTGTCCGACTGGTTATTGCGGCCTCGATCTTGGCGGGATCAATTCCGAAACTCTCGGTCTCAATATCTACAAAAACCGGCGTCGCCCCGGTTTGCACGACCGTCTCCACGCTCGCCACAAACGTAAATGCGGGGGTGATCACCTCGTCGCCCTCGCCAATTCCCACTGCGTCCATCAATATCCGCAGGGCATCGGTGCCATTCGCCACGCCAATGCCGTGCGTGATGCCGTGCCGATCCGCGATCTCCCGCTCTAACTGGTTATGGTTCGGGCCCAGAACGTAGACGCCGCTACTCAGTACGCTCTGCACCGCTTCGGACATCGACGAAGCAAGGTCGTCGTACTGGGCTTTAATATCGTAAAAGGGAACGCGCATTCAGGTTATCGCCTGGTTAAATTGTGACACCCCGCGCTCCCGGTCGCTCAGACCCTCTTTGGGGCACCTGGGCTCAGACCCGTTTCCACAGGTGGACGCCCACCAATTTGCCGAGCGAAAGCGGCAACCCGTCTAACTTTTGCCGCTCTTTCGACGGTCGCAACAGCATCTCTTTCCCGTAGGTGTCGCGGATATCCAAGCTCGGGATATAGGCCTTATTGGGGTCACGCAGGTCGGCTCCCCCAAAGTCGTCGATCTTGAATCCTTTCGGACGGAGGATAATCCGGTCTTCCCCGCGAGAATTTTTCGTGACGGCCCAAGTCCCGTCTACATCAATCACTACCTGCTCGCCTTCCAGGTGCAATTTGAACGAGTCTCGGGTGGCGTAGAGCATCAAATAGCCCTCCATCGTGAACCGCTTCAGCGGGATCTTTCCTCCGGCGCCGGCGCGGCTCGATTCGGGAATATCCACATAGAAGCCGCCGTCCCATTTGCCGAAGTACGGCATCATTTCGCGATGCTGTTGACATCCACTTAAGGTCAAGAGCATCAGCAGCGACAACGCGCCGGAGGAACCAATCAGGGATTTTGTTTTCATGTGCCGCGGGTATCTCCAAACAAATCAATCTGCCACCGAGGAGTAAGTCGCCATCCTCGGCGAATGGCATAAGGAACCAAAACGCTGGCCCGGTGGCGAAGCGTAGCTGGGTCACGACCTTCCGCCATTAAGAGCACGCGACCTGGCTCCACGGGCCCCACGGCCTCCAAATACCGTTCAATCTCGTCCAGATCGGCTTCCGATTGCACGACAAATTTCAATTGGTACGGATAGCTTTGGATGAGTTCGCGCACCACTTCGGGGCGGTGCCTCGTCGCCTCGTGGCGAGACCGCCACGGCTCCTCCGTTGGAGTGGAGTTGCTCATTTTCGGGCTGATCGACATCAGGTGGCAGGAAAGATCTCGGAATACGGTGCCCGCCGTCTCAATCGTAATCACGTGCCCCCGATCCGCCAGAGTCACGGCTAACTGATTAACCGGGTCGAACAGCATCGGCTCGCCACCTGTAATCACCACGTGGGAAACGTTAGCCGGAACCTGCTCGATAATCGCGGTCAAATCCAGCGTCGGACCCTCGGGATTCCAACTGGCGTACGGGGTATCGCACCACGCGCAACGCAGATTACATCCGCTCACGCGGACGAATGTGCTCGGCGTACCCACCCAAATTCCCTCGCCCTGAATGGACGTAAAGATTTCGGCGATTCGCAGCACATTACTATTGTGAAGCACCCTGATCCGCGGAGCTGGGTTGCCGGCTAGTATCTGGGCCTCTAGGCCAAATCCCGGCGAGATATCAGGTGGCGGATTCCGTACCCAATAGGAGCAATCAGCAAGGCGGCTAGCGACCACTGCACCACCTGTGCCCCTTTTCCTTCGCCCGTGCTCTCTTGAACCTGATTGACTATCCCAAAGACCACCACCGCCATCGGCAAAATGCTCACAATCGCCAATCCCAGATAGCCCCCGGGGATGCGGTAAGGGCGCGGTCGATCGGGCTCCCGGATCCGAAATACGATCAGCGCGGCAAATTCCAAGGCTAGGGCCGCCGAGTAAAGCACCACATCCACGATGGCAAGATCCTGAAACGAGCTGAAACTCAGGATGGAATAAACCGCCGCACTCGCCAAGATTGCGACGTAGGGCGTGTTGAATTTCGGATGCATGCGGGCAAATGCTGCCGGAAGGTAGCGGTCCCTTGCCATGACGAACGGCAGTCGGGAAGCCGTTAGCAACATGGCGCTGAACATGCCCAATGAACTCAAAATGCCACCGAAGACGAACAGGTATCCGAGCCAAGGACCCGCCGCCCGCCGACCAATCTCTGTCCAAACTCCCTCTTCCCAGGCGGATGGATCGCGAAGATAAACCGCGCCGATCATCGCGGGCAACAGGTACGCCAGCGTAATAACTGGCATCGACCAAGCCAAAGCGCGAGGAAAGACCGATTTCGGATTCTCAACCTCCTCCGCAATGGTCGACACATTGTCCCAACCCAGGTAATTCCACATCACCACGAACAATCCCGCCGAAAATCCCTGGCCGACCGAAGTGCCGCTCGGCACCAATGGCGTGACAAAAAGCGCCGGATTATGGAGCCACTTGGGTAGTCCGATGGCGATCAAGATCGCAAAGGGAAGGAGCACACCCATCGCCATCAGCCGCGCACTTTTGCCGACGGGCACCGCGCCCTTCAAGTTCAGATAGGTGAACGGGAGAATGGCGGCTAGTCCAATGCCCCACTTCATCCACACGTTCATCCCGCCCGGCGGCTCCACGCCGGAGAGCTTGAATAGCGATTCCACGTATTCCGCAAATAGCACGGGGTAGATCGCGGCGTCGACCCACGAATACATCCAGCTCCACGTGGCGCACAGGAAGCCCGCAAACGGCCCCATCGCCTGCTTTACCCACTGGTAATAGCCGCCTTCCTTCGGAATTGCCGCGGTTAATTCGGCCGTCATCATGGCGGCGGGCACGGCCCAAAAAATCGGGGTCACCACAATCAGCGCTAGCCCGAGCCCGATGCCCGACGACATCACCGGTTCCAAACCGTACGGACCTCCGCTTACGGCGAAGAAAATGGTGGCGATCAGGAGCGGCAGAGAAAGACGGCGATTCACGGTAAGTGGCGGAGAAAGGGTGGCAAAGCCGGACGCTAAAGCGCGAGAACCCGGTGAACAAACGTGACGGCCATGCTACCTTCCCCCACGCTGCTGGCCACCCGCTTTACCGAGCCAACCCGGCAATCACCCGCGGCAAATATACCGGAGCACGATGTTTCTAAGTAATAGGGAGTGCGATTTTCCGGCCAAAACTCTTTCGCCGCGTCCCCCGTCAGAAT
>CANFJD010000027.1 GCA_947447315.1 Fimbriimonadaceae bacterium | reverse complement strand
GGAAGATGTCAATGCTCTTGGTGTACGGCAACATCAAGTCCGCCCAAGAAAGCTCCGCTTTCCCCGCGCCGGTATGCCAGGAGAACACCGTGAAAGGAGGGCCCTGGTAAATCGGCGGCGCCGGATAATTTGCCATCGGTAACACATCGTCGCTATCGTTCAAATACAGATAAAGCGACGTGCCAATCTGCTTAGAATTACTGAGACACTGCGTTTTCTTCGCCGCTGCCTTAGCCTGAGCAAATACGGGGAAAAGTATGGCCGCCAAAATCGCGATGATTGCGATAACGACTAAAAGTTCGATAAGGGTGAATGCGCGTCGCATTACCAATTAGTATCGTTCAGTACTCCTTCGTTAGATGGATTAGTGTCAATTACATAGCAAAAACCCGTTAACCTGAAAATTAATTCAGGTTAACGGATTGATAAAACTTGTTTATCAGTACTTTACTGAAGCACACCGGCGAGAACCGGCTGGCCATCGGCGCCGAACACTCCCACCGCATCTCCCTTATTGATCACCGGCAAATTCGGTGCCTTAAGCCGCATCTCGATTTCAAATTCACCGTAAGCATCGGTCGTAACGGGAATCGCCGGATTGTTGCCGATCACCACGGCAAACGGCGTGTTACGGGGTAGCTTTTCGGCTTCCACTTCCAGTTCCGCCGTCACTTTCTTGCCCATGTTTAGTTGGTAAGCAACGTGCCCCTTCGCTCGACCGACTCCCTTAAGTCGGGCCTGGAGGAGAGAGGAAGATCCACCGGCGAGGGCAATGGCAGTGACGGCGGCAAGGCTGATAGCAACGATCTTTTTGGTGTTCATTTGATTTTCTCCGCGGGTTTCATCCCGTTGTCTTAAGGGAGCTAGCCACGTACGTCGAAAATACATCTCGCCGAAAAATTTTCATTTTCTGCCCCGCACAATCCTCCGCCTCGCTCAACTTCTCGCTGCGACCTCAAATCCTTGCCCTCAAAATTCACGGTACTGTATCATCGACGGTACTGAATGAGGGGGATACAGGGCTTTAAATTTTCGCACGAGACCGAATTAACTCACTTGGTGCAAAGATGCCAGGCGGGTGACTCTGACGCGTGGGACCGCCTCGTCGATCGATTCTCCGACTTTGTTTACTCAGTTGCCCGTCGATACCGCCTAAACAGCGACGACGCCGCCGACGTGTATCAACAGACGTTTCAAGCCCTGCACCAAAGCCTCAATCGAATTGACCAACCCGAAACTCTGCCAAAGTGGCTAGCCGTAACCGCATCCCGAATCAGTCTCCGCGTGCTTCGCATTCAATCCCGCACATCCCCGCTGAACAACGGAGAAACTGATTTGGAAGCCGTCTTGGAATCCGAAGATGCCAGTGCCGAGGAATCGGCACTGGCCGCATGCGAGGCGGAAGAGTTGCACCTCGCGTTGAATCGGCTGGGCGGGCGCTGCCAAAGCTTGCTGCAGCTCCTATATCTCTCCGACGAATCCAGCTACCAATTGGCAAGCGATCAGCTGGGGATTCCCCTCGGAGCGATTGGCCCAACGCGGGCCCGCTGCCTGGAAAAATTAAAAAAACTCTTACTCGACGGAGGATTTTTCGAATGAATGTATTTTCGGTGAGGGCGTCATGCTCATGGAGATCAGGAAAATGAAACGAGCGTGCCGAGAGCAATGGGAGGCGATGATCGATTTGGCCGAAGGTCGGGCCGAATCGAACACGGCGTCCAGTCACCTTTCCACCTGCGCCGAGTGTCAGGCAAGGTTTGCCGACCTCAAGCGGATGTTCTCGGCAATGTCGATTCCGCGATACCAGACTCCCGCCGAGCTTAAGCTCTCCGCAAAGGGCCTAATGCCAAAACGGGAGCCGGCTTCCCCGATCCGCATGCGGTTGATTCATTCGTCGTGGGGACTTTCGGGAGCGCGTTCAACCGGGCAGGATTTCCAGGCAATTTTTGGGCACGAATCGGCCGAAGTTCGTATGATGTACACGCTGACCGAGGATGGTTGGGAAGTAACCGGACGGCTGCCCGACGCCCACTGGCAGGCGTTCCGGGAAGGGTCTAGCTTGCCCACCGACACGGAAGGCCGTTTCTACTTCCTCATTCAAAACCTTGCGGATTCGGGGATCACGCTGGTAGGGCCGACTGAACGGCTGGCGATACCGGCCGGCTCCATTGCCCTGGAAGAGGAGTCAGATGGATCTAGCGAGCGCCTTTGATCGGCTAGAGTCGGGCGAAGCGTTTCGCGCCGGTATGTTTCCGGGCGACCGAACCGGTCTGGGCGAAGCGTATTTCGCGCGCCTTTTGAGCCACTACGGGACAGATAATGAAAAGCTCACGCGGCTGGGCCGCCATTGGCGGACAATTGGGAAGCTAGCTCCCGATGCCGCGTGGGTTTACCGAGCTGGCGGAGTCTATGAGCGTAATCAGGGCCGATGGGGAGCCAGCGCGGACGCCTTTCTGACGGCTGGCGCGGAAGCAACGGATCCGGTCGCGAAGTACTCATTTGCCGTCGGGGCCATCGACAGTTTGGCCCGGTCCGGAAAACTGACCGAGGCGGAAAGGCAGGCAAATCGGTTGGCGCGCGGTTTGCGGCGAGTGAATGAGCCCGGTTTGGCAGCCCGGGCATTGCTGAATCTGGGGAATGCTCTGGTCTACCAAGATCGCATGACTCAGGCGAGAAGAGTGCTGACCCGGGCGTTGCCCGATCTGGAGGCGGCGGGGCTGGCATTGGAGGCGGCGTCGGCCCGGTTGGCACTTTCGTCTACTCACCTTTTCGGGGGAGATCCACGGGTCGCCGTGAGTCTCGCCCAGGAAGTGAAGGCGGCGGCGGATATCCTGGGGGCCGATTACTTGGCCGATTTGGCGGGGCTGAATTTGGCGCTGGCCCTCACCGTTACCGGCTCTGCGGATCAAGCCCACCGGTTACTTTTGGATCTGGAGCCGCGATTGGAGTCGTCATTGTTCGATCACCAGCGAGTGAAGGAGTACATGGCTGATGTCCTGTTTCGGCTTAATCTGTGGGCAGAGGCAACGGAGGCATACCGAGAAGTCCGGCTGAATACGGGGCGGCCACTTCTTCACGAGGCAAACATCGAATTGGGGCTTGGACAGTCGCTGGCGGCGCAGGGTCGCCACGAAGACGGTGAGCCTCATTTTAGGCGTGCCTCTCGGATCTACGGAAAGATCAACAATCGCGCCTGGCAGGCCGTGGCCATTCATGAGATGGCACTGGGAAAGATCGATCGGAAGGACCTTTCCGGCGCAAAACGACTCCTGCAGCAGGCGGAATCTTTGGCCGCCGGCTCTCCATTTCACCTTACGCAGATTTGGTTAACGCAGGCCAAGCTGGGCTCCGATCGACTGGATCGGGCGGCGCGAGCGATTCGAAAGTACGGCTACTTAGATCTAGAATGGCAAGTCCACTACCTGCGAGCGCAGCGGGCGGCGGGCGGGCGGGCCTTGCCGCATTTCCGTCGCATGTTTCAATCGATCATTGCCGGTCGACTGGCGATTCGGTCGGTTTCGGGTCGGCTGGGCTTTCTAAAGGACAAGACGGAAGCCCTGCGACGGTACCTTGGCGCACTGCTAGAGAAGCCGTCTTCGGCACGGGTCGAGGAAGTAGTCACCGCGGTTCGGCAGATCCGTTCGGTGACGTTGATCGACGAGATCATGCGCGATGGGGCAATTCCGTTGGCGGTGCAGGAGCAGTTATGGGCCGCCCGTGCGGCGCTGGAGAATTCAGTGGATGTCACTTTGCCCGGCGGTACCCGACGGGTTCAGAATTCCGTCAACGTGGGTCGCGCGCAAAGACTCGCCACAACGGCGCTCCTGGAGTTGGATTTGGCAACCCAACCGACGGTCGCCGAGGCAAATCGAGGGGTGATCGTGACCGAAAATGCCGCGGGCATGAATGTCATCATCGGGGACCGGCTTCATCGGCTAGGTACGACGGAAGAGACTTTACGGCGGACTCTTCGGTGGTTGGCATTTGAAATAGCCGCCCCGATGGCCGATCGAATGGCCGATGCCAAGCCAGCCAATGAACTACTCCGGCAGCTAACCGAGATTTTTCAACCGGTATGGGACAGCGGGGCAGACTGGATATCACCCGATGCCGTTACCTGGCGGGTTCCGTGGGCGCTCTGTTCCACCCTTTCTCTGACGCCAAAGGTGTGGGAACTTGCCATGCACCCCGGCATGACAAATCGCTACGAGCGATGCCTCAGCAAAGATGACGCCGCTCTCATTTGGCTTGGAAACTCCACCGACCTGCCATTCGCGCAGAAAGAGGCGGAGGCCATCGCCGCAAAATTCCACCGCGCCCGAATCGTTACCTCTCAGGCCGAAGCTCGGGAATCCTTAGCGGGGAATTACGAAGTGGTACACGTAGTTTCTCACGCGATCCACCGCCCCAATAATCCAATGCTTTCCAGTATTCAGTTTCCCGATGGACCAGTTTTTGCGTACGAAATCGCTCAGAGTCCGCTTCACGTAAACCTGGCCACTCTCTCCGCGTGCGACTCGGGAACATTGTCTCTTGCCACCCGGTCAGAACCCGATGGACTGGCGCGCGCGTTCATCTCGCGGGGTGCGGCCAGCGTGGTAGCAAGTCAGTGGCCACTCGATGACGAGGGTGGATTCATCCAGTTTTGCTCCATCTATTCGGCTTTAATGGAGAACCGTGACCTGCGGGAGGCAATTTTCAATGCACAATGTATTTGTCGGCAGTGGCGCTTGCACCCTTATTATTGGGGCGCGCTAGCTGTCTATTCAGGATATCGGAGTCCGCAAAATTGATTAAAAAGAAGATCGTATTCACCGCCTTGGCCACTCTCGTGTTGGCCGCCGCGGTTCACGCCGACGCCTACATCATTTCTCGTCTGAAACCCGGGATTAACCCCAAGGTAATCGCCAAGGCATACAACGTCACGCTGCTGGACTACATCACCGGCGGGCCGTTCGCCTACTTCAAAGCGCCAACGCAAGATGCGGCCGACCTTGCCGAATCTAAAATGGCAACCGATCCCCGAATCGTCTGGGCCGAAGATGATGCGGGGATGACCTCTCCCGAACCCCAAAAAGGTTCAACTCTGCCGGCGGTTGGGGATAGAAAGGCCCTCTATGACGCCAATACCGAATTCTTGAAGCAAATTAGCTGGGACGGCACCTTTGCGACCAAGCCTGGTCGAAAGGTTCTCGTAGCCATTCTCGATTCTGGGCTCTCACCAAACCAACCCTATTTGTGGGAAAAGGTGGACTCCTATCTCAACGTAATCGAAAACGGCGAGCTTCCGTACGACATTCCGCGGAATTCCGACACAAACAAAGACGGCGTGTACGACGGCATGACGGGTCACGGAACCATGGTTGCGGGCGTGCTTGACCAGATCTCTCCCCAATCACGATTCGTGATCGTTCGCGTAGCTGATAGCGACGGCATGGCCTCCGCATGGTCCGTGATCAAGGGTCTCGCGTTCTCGGTGAAGGCCGGGGCAGAAGTTGCCAATGTGAGCCTGGGCACCCTCAATAATATCCCCGCCATGTCCGATGTGATCGAATGGTGTGCGAGTCAAAATCTCACGGTGGTGGCCGCCATCGGGAACAATGCCAAGCCTCTGGCCTGCTACCCGGCGAGAATCTCTCAGGCCATCTGCGTCGGCGGTTTGCTACCAAATTCCACAAAGGCGCCATTTAGCAACTGGAGCGGAGTCTGCTTAGTCAGTGCCCCCGCGACCGGAATTGTCAGTCAGGACTGGACTGGCAAAATGGCAAACTGGTCGGGAACCTCATTCTCCACCCCGATGGTCTCCGGGACGATCGCGGAAGCCCTTCGACTGAACACCACGAAGGGGGTCGCACCCAGTCGAATGAGAGCCAACATCAAGCGTAACGGGAACTCCCTCGATTCTCTAAACCCTAGTTTCGCGGGCAAGCTCGGTTCGCTCCTAGACTTCAGCAAGTTCATCTCGAACTTCCGTCCCTAGAAATCCGGCTACGCTAAATGAAAGTCTAACAAGAATGGACCAAGAGAACTTTTTGCTCGTTCAGAGAGCTTTGGCGGAACCCAAGCGGTTGGAGATCATTGAGACCATCCGCCAGTCTTCCGCCGAAGACGGGGTCTCGTGTTCCACCATTCTGGCCGAGATGAGCATCTCTCAAGCGACGTTTTCCCACCACGTCGCGGAACTCATCAAGGCCGAAGTCATCCTTGGCCGAAAAGAGGGGCGTTTCATGAAACTCACGGTGAATGAACCAGTCGTTTTGGCCTATTTGGAAGCCCTAAAAACGAAAATGCTCGGTTCTGTGTAACTTCTCAATATATCGATGCGTATCGATATATACCATGTCTCAATTTGAGAACAAAGTTAGTATCGTAACCGGCGCAAATTCCGGGATTGGCCGCGCCACCGCGCTTTTGCTCGCCAGCCGAGGCTCCCAGGTCGTCATTGCGGCGCGCCGCGAAACTGAAGGGCAAGCAGTCGTAAAGGAAATCACCGACGCGGGCGGCACGGCATTTTTCGTTCAAACCGACGTTACGAACGAGAGTGACGTTCAGAAACTGGTCGCCGAAACGATCGCCAAATTTGGCAAGGTGGACGTCGCATTCCTGAACGCGGGCATCTTCCGCCCCGCCGCTTTGGCCGACCAAACGGCCGAAGATTTGGGACAGCAGATTGACGTGAATGTCAAAGGCGTCTATTACGGAATCAAGCATCTGAGCTCCGCCTTTGGCGAAAACGGAGGTGCAATCGTCGTGAACTCGAGCGTCGTGGCCGACGTAGGTTTCGCCGGACTCACCGCCTACTCGCTGACCAAAGGTGCGGTGAACACCCTCGTACGGGGAGCCGCCGTGGAGCTCGCCTCGAAGAACATCCGCGTCAACGCCGTGGCCCCCGGCCCCATCTGGACTGAGGGTGCGGAAGGAATGGCCGGCTCACGGGAGCAATTTGAAGCAATGATGGAGCCCGCCGTGGTGATGGGACGCGTCGGCGAGCCCAGCGAAGTCGCCGAAGCCGTGGCATTTTTAGCCAGCGACGCCGCGTCGTTCATCACCGGTCAGATCCTTGCCGTGGATGGCGGAGTCACCGTCAAGTAAAAGAAATCGTCCACTATCATCAACTGGGTCGGAGTCGCTCATTGCCGCTCCGACCCGCCCGAAGTCTCAGTGATGCTAAGAAATCCTCGCGATTGGAACCCGAATAGTGTGGAATCGACGTGCCTCAGCCATCTAGATCATGTCGAAAATTGGAAGATTTTGCGGCGTCCGCGACCTGAAGAAGATGCAACGCAAGGCTGGATTCCGTTCTTCCCGATCTTTGTGATCAACCTTGTGCAGTTCACGGGGATTTTGGGACTGCTCTTTGTGGGGCTGGAATTCTCGCAGGGCGGCGGCATCACTTCGCTGAGAGAAGATGCCTTGATTGGCGGAACTGCGGTGGTGGCGGTGGCTAGTCTACTTGCTGGCTACGTCACCCACCTTTACCGCCGATCTTGGAACCGCCGTGCCCGCAAAATGCGGGCCGAGCGGGAAGACGAACTCCGCGAAAATGCTGCGGTTTAGTTCGCGATATTCTTGACGATCTTGCCATCCTTCATGATGACGAGAAAGTTCTTGGCGGCATGATCGAGCAGGCCCACATCAACGTACTGATCCAGAATCTATCATTAACAAACGAATACCCCGCCAAAAAACCCTCGCCCCGAGGGCGAGGGTCGGAGATGGCTCGTGCTCCGGGGTGAGGGGTTACGCTGCGCCAAAACTGAGGCGTCGCCGCCCCCTCATCCCCAACCCTTCTCCCGACGGGAGAAGGGAGCTCGAACCATATTTGCTGGTAAAAACTCGAAATGGGTCCATCAAACAGTGGTCGTACCACCGACCTCGCTCGCACAGCACGAAAAGCCCCGTCCGTGGCCGAGAGCATTATCTGGAAATGGCTACGCAACTCCCGGTACGGATTCAAGTTTCGCCGCGAAGTCCCAATCGGCCCCTACCGAGTTGACTTCTACTGCCATGAAGCACGCCTCGCTGTCGAACTAGACGGAGAGCAACACGACCCAGCTTCAGACGGCGTAAGAGACGAATATCTAGCTTCCCTCGGTATCTACGTTCATCGAATCCCAAATCGCCAATTTTTCGGTCTGGATGATGACTCAAACAGACCCTACATCGATGAGATCATCAAACTCTGCGAATCAAGAAGCGGCCGCCCCGCCCATCCATAACCAAAATCACCCTCGCCCCGAGGGAGAGGGTCGGAGATGGCTCGTGCTCCGGGGTGAGGGGTTACGCCACGACAAAGCTGATGCATACCCGACCCCTCATCCCCGACCCTTCTCCCACGGGGAGAAGGGAGCTAGGATCACGTTTTCTCCAAGGGTGATGGTTATTGCACATGGGAGGCGGGGCTGAACTTGGAAACTTTCCTCGTTTTCGGGGGGACGTAACGGCAATTTCGGCGCGGAAATTGTCGCCGCCGGCGCAAGAATTTTGGTGGGATCGGGAGCGATTTTTTGCGGTATTTACCCTTCTAATCGTAAGTAGCCGAGAATCGATTTTGACAACCTGGTTTCGGGGAAGATTGGGCAATTTAGCCTCGGTACACGAACCCCGTGGTAACCCCGGCCAGGTTCTCCAGCGTGAGGTTCCCGTTACTGTCATACGTATAGCTCGTGATGGTTGATCCCTGGATGCTGGTTACCAACCGGTTCGCCGCGTCGTAGGTGGAAGTAAGCGGAGGCGTGCCCTGCTGGGACTTCACCAGGATGTTCCCCACCGAATCGTAGCGATAGTTTCAAATGCTGCCAATCTTTTCAACCACCGATAACCTCCTAGATGCGTTTCGAATGCGAGTTTGTATCCGGGAGCTGGTCTTCTAAAGGTGGTAGTCCTCGTTTAACACGGTCTAGCCTAGTTTCGATTATCATACTTTCGATCCTAAGCCTGATGACAAATACTAAAAAGGGTAAGGCTAATCCACATAATATCAGCCGCAGGTAAAGCTTCGAATAAGTTTTTGTTTTTATCCATGCTACTGCGCACAGTATAGGAATAAGTATCGCCAAGATCACCGATGGCAGTTCTGCCTCAAGAACAATCCTATACGCATCACTAAGCATCAGTCAACTATCCAACAGCGCAACATACACGCATTTGGCATTCAATGCAGCAAAGATCTGCCCCCCACATGCTAGCTCCTCCTGGCATTTTTGTCTGGGGCTTAGGTGATGGCCAGCTACTTCGGTTTGCACAAATTGGCCCGGGGCCGATGATTTGTTCACCGCACTTGTCGAAGTTCGGATTGCTGGCGGTACAGGGGGGGAGGTTAAGATTTATGATCGCGCATCCTATAGGATTTGAGCCACAAGCTTCAAGTGCATCTGAGATTGCATCTTCGTTGAAGGGTGGTCGTTTTATCGGGCGCCCGGGTGGCGGTAACGGCCACGGGTCTCCTCGCCGCCACCCCGGTTGCCAGGGAAATCTAGGGGGCCGTGGCGGACCGATCGGCTTTGGATATTGCGGCCTTGGGGGCAATAGCCCGCCAAAGGTAAGGTCTGGCCGCTGACCATACATGTCGATGCCGATGACGGGTCGATTGTAGACATACCCGTACGCGCTTTCGTCGGGCCAGAAGGGGTCCACGGTCTGCCACTGGCCCTGGTCGGGGCGGAGGTAGCGGGCCCTCACGTACAGGCGGGTCGCCAGGTCACGGTAGTAGCCAAGCGTTCCCACGAAGCCGAAAGGGGTCGGGTTGCTGCCCGTGGAGGACTGCACTTCCCCGTACGGCCAGTACTCCGTGCGGGACGTCTCGTTGCCCGATGCGTCCTTGGTCTTCACCACCGAACCCAAGGGGTCCGAGATCAGCTCCGTATCCACCCCGTTCTTTCGCTGGTGAACCACCATGCCCGCGAACGTCGTGTACGTCGCCGCCATCGCCATCAGGAAACCGCTGATCCTTGAAGGAAATATTTGAACGTGGCTGCGATGTTACTGCTAATCTGCTCCATTAATATGCCCCTGAGAGAAATTCCATCGACCTAAAAACTCCACCAACTCTCATTTATCAAATCCAGCAGCTTTGAAATATGCGATATCTTTATCAATTCTACGGATAGAATTACCGCAGCTCTGATCCTGATATCGATTGAAAGCCAATTTGTAGAATCTCCTCGCTCTTTGATACCTAGCAAGGCAGGACCTTTTATCGGTGTTTGCTAAAACAAGTTGAACATTTCCGGAAAATATATAAGCTAGCAATGGACAGTTGGGATCGGCAAGTAGCGGAATTAGTTCATGTCCAACGGACTTGATATCGTTAATGTCAGATTTAGAAATTGTTCCAAATCTGACAGGGCGCCGCATGTAGCGATAAAATGGCTCCAAAATATACGCAGCTCTCTCCCAACGCTTGTCTTGAGAATTCTCTTGAACAGGGTATTCATGACAGCCAATTGCTAAACTAAATGTCACTATCGTTAGCGGGATCATTAGTCTTCAGGCTCGCTGTTCTCGCAAAGAGGAATTTGGTTCACACAGCGGAATGGAGATTCATCACCATTATGTGTTCTATGGCACAGGTGAATGAGCTCATGAGCGAGTGTGCAAGATAATCGGCCACACTTCCCGCCATCACTGGGCTTTACTAGACTTCCCGGGCACAGTGTGATGGTGTTTCCGAAAGTGAAGGCGCATCGATTTTTCTTGTCACAAGGAGCTTGCCCAGTTTTTCCACACTTCACCGTAAAAGAGCCATTTCCAGGTCCGATCCTACCTAAATGGTCTGCGACGCAGTCACCAACGGCCCCAGTGTGGCTACCACCAAAATTCATGTTGCAGTCCTTAAGACAGCCGATATATCCCGCCAGATTGGCCGGGTTGAGACGATCGTTAAATACATCGATTATCCTCTGTCTTTCAGAGGTGTTACAGTCGATTATATTAATCCACCAAAGACCTGATGGATCGACATAAGTTGTTGCGTTTCCATTGACGTACCCGTACGCGGTTTCATCTGGCCACAGGGGGTCCACTGTCTGCCACCGGCCCTTGTCGGGGCGAAGGTAGCGGGCCCTCACGTACAGGCGGGTCGCGAGGTCACGGTAGTAGCCCAGCGTTCCCACGAAGCCGAAAGGGGTCGGGTTGCTGCCAGTGGAAGACTGCACTTCCCCGTACGGCCAGTACTCGGTGCGGGACGTCTCGTTGCCCGAGGCGTCCTTGGTCTTCACCACCGAGCCCAACGGATCCGAGATCAGCTCCGTGTCCACCCCGTTCTTTCGCTGGTGAACCACCATCCCCGCGAACGTCGTGTACGTCGCCGTCATCGCCATCAGGAAACCGCCTCCCCGAGGTAGTTGCTGCCGTCCCAGATAAACGTGGTGACCGAGGCCCCGGAGCGCTTGGACCGCCGGAGGTTGTCGTAGCCCTGGTACGTGCTGGTTACCGTAGAGCCGTCGGGAGCGACGCTTGATTTCATGCGGTTCTCATTGTCATAGACGTACGTGGAAATGGAGCCAGTAATTTAGAATTATCTTACGACGATAGGGCGAATATTCCAACCGTGGACGGTTCAAAGTATCCAAAGAAGAATTCAAAACCCGGTATTTCTACTGGTTGTCAAATCGCCGGATTTGAACCTGAAGTCGCGCTGATAGTAGGAATCGCGAAACCATCAAGACTTCGCAGTCTCGTTCGCCAATCTCCCTCAATAAACCACCAAATAAAAAATGAACGCATGTAGCAAACACGACGAGTCCATCCACCCAGATTTACCAAATGTAGCGATTCGGTCCGCAATTCTGACCTATAGAATCAAGTAAAACAACTTTTTTGAGATCGTCCCCTCAAATAATCAACAACACGTAAACCGCCGGGTAGCCTCACTTAACCGTCCCTCGACTTTCCCATGATGCACTCTCTCTTAGCCGCGAGCCTTGCCATGCTCACCCCGCCCGTCGACTCCAACGTGCCCGCATTCGGTGCCCGGCAAGACCGGGAAAGCACCATCTTCCAGACCGGACGCACTTACGCCGACCGCATCAACCTCCGGGCCGATGTCGCCGTGGTCTACGGAATCGACAAAACCATGCCCTCCCGCATCAAGGCTTGGCGCGATCGCGGCTATCGCATCCACCTCATGACCGGTGTGGCCTGGGGCGAATATCAGGACTACCTTTACGGTCGATGGGACGGCATCAACCACGAAAACGAAGCCCAGACTCGTGATAACGGCGAGAAAATCGGGCATGGCGGCGACGTCTACTACATGTCTCCCGGCAAAAACTACGGGAAATACCTAGCCGAAGGCATCCGGCCCGCTCTGGAACTTGGCGTGGAAGCCGTTCACCTGGAAGAGCCCGAATTCTGGTCGTGGGGAGGCTACGGAGCCGGCTTCAAGCAAGAGTGGCAGGACTACTATCACGAGGCTTGGCAAGATCCGGCCAGCTCGCCCGACGCCCGGTGGCGAGCCGCGAAGCTGATGTACTTCCTGTACCGCCGCGCCCTTCAGCAAGTCTTCGACAGCATCCAAGACTTCAATAAGGCGCACAAAACCCATATCCGGTGCTACGTCCCCACCCACAGCCTGCTCAACTATGCCGACTGGGGAATCGTAAGCCCCGAATCCAGCCTCGCCCGTCTGAATGGCTGCGACGGATACATCGCCCAAGTGTGGACCGGCACCGCCCGGGAAGAGAACTTCTACGCCGGGGTTAAGAAGGAACGGACCTTTGAAACCGCATTCCTGGAGTACGGATCCATGCAAAACCTGGTCCGCTCCACCGGTCGCCAAGTCTGGTACCTAGCCGACCCCATCGAGGACAACCCGAACCACGATTGGGGCGACTACCGCCAAAACTACCACTCCACGTTAGTAGCGTCCCTGCTCCAGCCCGATGTCTCCCACTACGAAGTGATGCCATGGCCCGAGCGGATCTTCAACGACAACTACCCTTCAGAAATGGACAAGTCCAAGCGAGTTCCCATCCCCGACGGCTACGCCACCGAACTCCAAGTGCTCATTCAGGCTCTGAAGGACATGAAGCAGAAATCGGTGCGGTGGGAAAGCGGCACGCGCGGGATCGGGGTGCTGGTCAGCGACTCACTGATGTTCCAGCGCAGTGCCCCGAACCAAAGCGACAACGAAATGGGGCATGTCTACGGTCTGGCCATGCCGTTCGTAAAGCGCGGAATGCCGGTGCAACCGATCCAGCTAGAGAACGTCACCTTGCCGCACTATCTGGACGAAACGAAGGTGCTCCTAATGACCTACGAAGGCATGAAGCCCCTGAGCCCAGACGTTCATGATGCGCTGGCCAGTTGGGTGAAACGCGGCGGCACCCTCGCCTTTGTCGACAACGATGGCGACCCGTACATGAAAGTCCGCGAGTGGTGGAATACCGGTAGCCAAATCTACGCGACGCCGCGGGAACACCTCTTCGAAAAACTGGGACTGACCAAAGCCACCGCCGAAGGCACTCACCCCGTTGGTCGGGGACGGCTGATCTATCTGCAACAAAACCCAGTCGACCTTTCCCACCGAAAGGACGGCGCCGATTGGCTCGTCGATCAAATTCGAGCGTCGGCCCCGAACGTGGAGTGGAAGGAATCCGGGGCAATGGTACTGCGCCGTGGTCCCTACATCGTGGCGGCAGGGATGGAGGAAACGAACGCGCCATTGCCAACCCTAAAGGGAACGTTCGTGGACCTGTTTGACCCCCAACTTCAGCTTCAAACCGAGGTGAAAGTAGGGCCCGGCTCCCGGCACTTGTTGCTCGATCTGGCCAAATGCCCCCGCCAAGTCCTCGCGTCGGGAATGCAGGTCTCGAACGTGAAATCCACCGCGCATCAGTGGACGGCATCGGTAGAAGGTATTTCCGAGACCAACGGCATTCTGTTGCTTCGGATACCAGGCGCGCCCGCTTCAATCCTCTGCGACGGTAAGGAACTAAGCGGTGCGCTCACCTACGACGCGCCGAGAAAGCTCCTCTGGCTGAAATTCCCGAATTCGCCCCGTCCCCGGAAGCTTGAGATCAATTACTGAATCAAATCTCTCACCACGTGGCCGTGAACATCCGTCAATCGGAAATCACGGCCCTGGTAGTGGTAAGTCAGCTTGGTGTGATCAATCCCCAGCTGATTCAGAATCGTCGCCTGCAAGTCGTGCACATGCACCGCCCCCGGCGTAAAGTTCTCCACACTCGGGTCAATGACTTGACCATCCTTGTCGACAATGTTGTAGCCGTAATCGTCGGTATTTCCGTAAACCATCCCCGACTTCACGCCCCCACCCGCCATCCAAATGGTGAACGCCCGGGGATGATGATCACGCCCATAGTTGTCTTGACTTAGCGGCCCCTGGCAATAAACCGTCCGGCCAAATTCGCCCGCCCAGACTACCAACGTCTCGTCCAGAAGCCCGGTTCGCTTTAAATCCTTGATCAGGGCCGCGCATCCCTGGTCCACATCTTTCGCCTGACTCGGAATGTCCTTGGTCAGATCGCTGTGCAAGTCCCAGCCGCGGTGGAAAATCTGGATAAACCGAACGCCCTTTTCCACCATGCGGCGCGCCAAAAGGCAGTTGGCGGCAAAGGTGCCCGGCTCATGAGCATCCTTGCCGTAAAGCTCCATTGTCTCCGGCGATTCTTTACCAAGATCCATCAAATCCGGCACGCTTGCCTGCAGCCGGTACGCCAATTCGTATTGCTTGATCCGAGCCGCAATTTCCGGATCACCGAAAGCCTTCAGTTCTCGATGATTCAGTGCGTCTACCGAATCGAGCATCGCCCGCCGCGTCATCCGGTCAAGTCCGTCCGGATCCTTCAGATACAACACCGGATCACCTTGGGACCGAAGCGCTACGCCCTGGTATTCACTGGGCAAAAACCCGGTTCCCCACAACCGCGAATACACCGCCTGGTTGGGTTTGTTACTAGACACTTTGCTGTGCAAAACCACATAAGTCGGCAGATTCTCGTTCATGCTGCCCAACCCGTAGCTCAACCACGCCCCCATGCTCGGGCGCCCCGGCAAGGGACTTCCCGTCTGCAAAAACGTCGTCGCCGGATCGTGGTTAATCGACTCGGTCCACATCGATTTCACCACGCACAGCTCTTTCACCACCTCGGCCGTATGCGGCAACAACTCGCTCACCCAAATGCCATCGCCGCCATTGTCGTGATGGTTGAAGTTGAACCGGGTGGGCGCGATTGGGAAACGTGTCTGACCGCTGGTCATGGTGGTGACGCGCTGTCCCCGCCGCACTTGGTCGGGTAAATCTTCGTTAAACTGGTTCCTCAGCTTTGGCTTGTAATCCCACAAATCCAATTGGCTCGGACCGCCGCTCATAAACAGAAAAATCACCCGCTTGGCCTTCGGCGCAAAGTTGGGAAATCTGTGGTCACCGTCGGGGGAGCCCAGCGCGTCCGCCAGTCCTGCGATTCCGCCCAGTCCACCCACCGTCAGCAACCGACTCAATGCCGCTGTGCCGATGCCCAACGTGGTCCGCCCAAAAAGCTGACGCCGGGTCATTAAGAGTTCTGCTTCGCGTAAAGGGTCCATGTTCGTTTAGTGCAGGGTCAGGAACTCGTTCGTGTTCATCAAGGTGGAGCAAACCAACATCCACGCCGCGGTTTCCGATGCCGAAATCCGGGCGTCGATGGGAGCATCCCCTACATTAACTAGCTGCCGTGCGGCCGACGGGTCTCGACCGTAAACGGCGCGATACCGACTCAGCGCTCGCGAAATGATAGTTACTTCGTAAGCATCAGGAGTCCGCGCCAGCGCTAGCCGGAACGCCCGCTTGATAAGGGTGAGGTCATCCGATTTCCCCGACAGTAAACGCTCCGCCATGGTTCGGCTGGCCTCCAGGAACGCCGGGTCGTTCTGCGTTGCTAGCGCCTGCAATGGCGTATTTGTCGTCGATCGCCGCACGGTGCAGGTATCCCGCAACGGCGCATCAAAAGTCAGCATCGTCGGCGGCGGGGCGGTTCGCTTCCAGAACAAGTAGAGGCTGCGTCGATAGATGGATTCATCGCGGTCCCTCATGTAGATATGCGTACCGCTCGCCGGATCCGATGCGGCTTCCCAGATCCCATCTGGCTGATATGGTTTGAAGCCACGGCCACCTAAATCTCGCACCAAAAGCCCACCGGCAAAGAGGGCCTTGTCGCGGATCACTTCGGCATCCAACCGGAACCGTGGACCCCGCGAAATCAGCCGGTTTTCCGGGTCCTTTGTAAGCTTTTTAGCCGAAACCACCGAGCTCTGCCGAAATGCTGCCGATGTGACGATCAACTTCGCCAGATGCTTCGTGCTCCAGCCCGATTGGATCAGCTCAACGGCCAGATCATCCAGCAGTGGCTGATTAATCGGCCACTCGCCTTGGCTCCCGAAATCCTCACTGGTTTTGACGATGCCCGTGCCAAAAAACTGCTGCCAGAGCCGATTCACGTACACGCGAGCTAAGAGCGGATTCGACGGGGAGGTGATCCACCTTGCCAAGCTCAACCGATCCGGTCGAACCCCCGGCGCCAGCGCCCCCAGTGCGGGCGGAATGTGCCGGGTTACGGCTTCCCCCTTTTGATCATACAAACCGCGTTTCAAAATGAATGTCGGTCGTGGCTTCGGCATCTCTTGCGCAATCAAGCTCATCGGAATTGCGTTCTCCAAGTCCGCGATCTGCTTCCCAATTGCCCGATACTCCTTTGCCGCCGGAGTCATCGGACCAACTTCCAGCAATCGACGCAAGAACTCCAGCCGCACGCTCGGCACCGACGGTTGCTTCCGGTACGCGATCGCCGCTGCGGCAAGCTGAACTTGTCCGGCGTCCGCCAACCGCAAATTCACCCCATCCGGCTCAATTCCGTTCACGATCTTTAGCAGCAACTCGTTGTCTCCCGCCCGAAAATCCCCGGTCACCGAGTCGATCGCATCCCCCACTCCACG
>CANFJD010000026.1 GCA_947447315.1 Fimbriimonadaceae bacterium | reverse complement strand
GATTACTTTGATCCGGTGGCACTGGAGAACTCTGGCGGTTACCTTGGCGCGGTCGTAGGCTGGGCGATGTCTAGCCTCTTCGGAGTCTCCGCAAATATCGCCCTGGGAGCGATTGCACTCATCGCTGTGATCCTGGCCATCAATATTCCGCTGCGGGAGGCCCTCGCTAAGGGTCAGCAGAAGGCAAAAGACGTCGTAGCGGCCGTGCCTCGACCGGTGAAGCGAACTACCCCCGAGGATGACCAGAAGAAGATTGAAGCTACCGAACGCGCTTTAAAGCTGATCCCCAAGAATGCGCCGGCGGATGTGGTGGAAACCGTCGTCAAATCCGCGCGGCCGGTGGTGGAGGATCCTACGCCGGCGCCCGAGCCAGAAAAGCCGGTTCGCCGCCAGCCGGTGATCAAGGATTTTGCCAAGACAATGCCCCGGGAGGATGTGGAGCTTCCCCTCGAGACTCCGGTTCCCAAAGAAGGCTATCATTTGCCGCCCATCAACCTCCTAGCCGAGCCCATCCTGCAACCGCAGCGATCCAGCGCGGAGATGCAGAAGAACATCGAGACGTTGGAAGGAACCCTCGGTCAATTTGGCATCGCAGGGTCGGTGGTGGAAGTTGCAACCGGCCCGACTGTCACTCGATACGAAATTTCGCTTGGCCCCGGAGTGAACGTCAAGAAAATTACCGGCCTGGCGGATAACATCGCAATGGATTTGGCGGCCAGCCAAGTGCGCGTAGAAGCCCCGATTCCCGGTAAGTCGGCCATTGGGGTTGAGGTCCCCAATAAGGGAGCCACCATGGTCACCCTACGGGAACTCTGCGAAACCAAGGAGTTTCAAAACAGCAGTTCCCGCCTGATGGTGGCGCTGGGTAAAGATGTCTCGGGGACGAATAAGTATGCGGACTTGACCCGGATGCCGCACCTGCTCATCGGCGGAGCGACGAATTCCGGAAAGTCGATCGGACTCGCGACACTCATCACATCGCTCCTGATGCGGAATACCCCGAAGGACTTGCGCATGGTGATGATCGATCCCAAACGCGTAGAGCTGACCCTGTTCGATCGCATTCCTCACCTAATGTGTCCGGTGATTAAGGATGTAAAAGAAGCCGCGGGCGTATTGCGGGCGGTGTGGCGAGAGATGGACCGTCGCTACGATATGTTTAGCGAAGGTGGAGCCCGCAATATTGAGAGCTGGAACGCGAAGGCGAGCTACAACGAGAAGCTTCCCTACATTGTGGTGATCATTGATGAGCTTGCGGACTTGATGATCCAGTGCGGCGCGGAGGTTGAAACGGTTATCGTGCGGCTAGCTCAGTTGGCCCGAGCGGTTGGGATTCACCTCGTCATTGCCACGCAAAGGCCCAGCGTTGACGTCATTACCGGTCTCATCAAAGCAAACGTACCGTCGCGGATTGCGTTTAGCGTGGCGTCCCAGATTGATTCGCGGACGATCATTGACGCCAAAGGCGCTGAGAACCTGATTGGTAAGGGTGACATGCTCTTCCAACCGGTGGACGCCATGAAGCCGATGCGCGTCCAGGGGTGCTATGTCTCCGAAAAAGAGATTGAGGCGGTCTGCCGCTTCTGGCGAGAGCAGCAAGCACCGGAGTATGTCCTCACGGCCATCGAAGAGGGGCCTTCTGGTCCAGTTCGAGATCCGAATGATGAGGCTCCCGAGGATGATGCGCTTTGGGAAGAGGCGGTTCGCTACATCGTCGACCGCGGTGAGGCTTCGACTTCAAACCTGCAGCGGAAGTATCGGATCGGATTCCAGCGCGCTTCGCGGTTGCTGGACATGATGGAGGAGCGGGGTGTCGTCGGGCGTCGAGACGGCCCCCGTCCACGGGAAGTTCTGATGAATCCCATGGACGTGGACACCTTGTTCGGAGTCGCTCCCCGATACGAAATCGGGGCGACTCTCGATGATGATCCGACAGACCGGGAAGAGAGCTAGTTCGGGATCCAGCTAGGGTGAGCCAACTCACGGCTCAAGATCGCCAGCGGTCAATGCCGGTTGGACAATCACCTTGAGTAACTCGACCATTTTTAGCTGGGGAACATCCCCCACTAAAATGTCATTTTGTAGGGGAGACGCGGTAGAGCCCGGCCCCGTGCGATTTGATCGTCCGTGAAAACTGGTTGGTGAAAACGCCTAAGTCAGTTCTTGTCCAGAGGTCGCGAATTTTAGCCTTCCCAAAGCCCAGTTCAGCGAGGGAAACCGGAAGAGATGCTGCGGCGTCTCCCGTATTGAACAGGGCAAAATATTTGTCCTTGGATCCCGGCACATTGGCAATCCAGGCGCAAACATCGCCGCGGCGAAATAGTTGCCGCCCATTCTCACTCCGTTGATTCACGGCAAGCACTTCCGGGTTGGTGAGAAGCGACAAGGTGAAGTCATCCAGCTTGGTCAAATCGGCACCGATCATCAGGGGAGATCGGGCGATGCACCACATGGACATAAGGGTGTACTGCTCATCCGGCGTGAATCGAGTCTTCGTTCGTCCCATCTGCAATAGTCCGATTGGCAACATGTCGGCATCGGGAAAGTGGCCCGGGGCACAATACGGCGTCCAGTCTCTCAGTCGGGCAAACTGAGCGTACAACTGCGGCCACTCGTCCCAGAAGTCGTTGCTGATGCGCCAAAGATTGGCGTGGGTGCTGATGTGCGGTCCTTCATCCACGGGAGTCGGGCCCGGAGAAGTGCTAAAGACGATTTTACGGCCGCTTAGATCGATGGCGCGGCGTATGGCTTCAATCTCGGGCTGATGATACGGTGCCGAAAGGTCATCGACCTTGATGTAGTCGAGTCCCCACGCGGCGTACTCTTGAAACAGAGAGTCGTAGTACTCCTGGGCGCCCGGCTTCGACATGTCGACTCCGTACATGTCTCCATTCCACGGGCAGGTACTGGTTCGATCGGCAATATCGGCGGCGGTAAAGGAGGTGCCCTTGATTGGCGTCTTAGCCAGTACGGCTTGACGCGGGATTCCTCGCATCAGATGGATCCCAAATTTCAGGCCACGACCATGGATGTAATCGGCTAAGGCTTTGAATCCCTTACCGCCGGCTGCCGAAGGAAACTTGTTGATGGCGGGTTGAAGGCGGCCAAATCCGTCTATTTCGAGCTTGGCACCATCACGGTAGTTGAAACCGTTTGCTTCGGGTTCGTACCACTGAATGTCTACCACGATGTACTGCCAACCGAATGCTTTGAGCTTCGTCGCCATTACATCGGTCTGAGCCCGCGTTTGAGCTTCGGTGACAGTCGTCGCAAATCCATCCCAACTGTTCCAACCCATCGGCGGAGTTTTTGCCCAAGACCAAAACTTGGGTTGTTCCGAAGTTTCGGCGGCAGCCAGTCCGCCCAAGGGAAGCATCAATGTCAGTAACGGGAGGAGTCTGATGGGGCGAGGGAGATACGATGGCATCGGGCAAATGAGTATCTCTCATTTGCCCGTTTCGATGACCTTCCGATTAAACGTTAGACCGGTTGGAAGCGGTTGTCGCGGAGGTTGTCACGCCGCAGCAGCACCGCTTCGGGAGTGAGGAGGTGACGAGGATCGTCCTCGGGAAATAGAGTGGTGAATGCGGCCCCTAACTTGTCGACCGCCTCGGCGAGCGTGGTTACGCTCTCAACTGCCGCCAACAGCGTAGCCTCTGCGTCAACCGGCCCGAGGGCGACGACTACTCGGGAACGAAGTTCGTAATCGCCATCGAAATCGAGGAGGTAGTACTGGTCTTCGTCCGACGTACCATTGACCTCGGCGAGAATCCCACGAGCCACGACCGGAGCGGAGCCAAAATCGGAGAAGGCGCGCTTGATCGGGTTGCTTACGGCGGTTACGATGCGAGGAAGGGTGACGTCATCTTCACTGCGACTGAAGCCTTCGCGACTGGCAAACTCGAGTGCGGCCATTCGGACGGCTTCGATATCGGACTGCTGACCGACGGCGGCGAAGGCGACGCGATCGTAGATTTCGTAAATCTTTTGAGCTTTTCGCCGGCGGGTGTAGAAGAGAATGCCTTCCGCTAGACTTACGGCAACAACCGGAACTCCCTGCTCCAGCTTGCCTTCGATGTATTGGGCCCGGTTTCCGATGCCCTCTTGCCAGTCATACGGCGTGATCATGTGGTTAGTCTACGTTTCGCTGGTGCTTAAAGTCCTTAACTTTGGGTTGGATTTCGGAGTGGAATGTATAATTCTCTGGTCATACGGTCGCTTTCGGTTACCGCCAGTGGGTTGAAGGTAGCGTATGGATGCGGGCAAACATCAATGAATCGATTTTTCAATTGGCTGAAGGGCTTGTTTAACAAAACGATGGACAAGCTGGAAGATCCGGAAGTAATGCTGGATCAGGCGAAGCGTGATATGTCGGGAGCGCTTGTGGCTAACCGGGAAAAGGCCGTCCAGGCTATCACGCAGAAGAATCGACTTGCCGGAATGCTCGAGGAGCGCAAGAAGGAATCGCAGAAGCTGGAGAGCCAGGCGGCGATGGCTTTGAAGACCGGTAATCGCGATTTGGCCACGAACTTCATGCGCGAGAAGATGAACAACGACGCGACCATCGCGACGTTGCAGGCGAGCTACGACTCGGCGGTGGCGACCGTGGAGCAAGTGAAGGTAGCCATAAAGCGCCAAGAGGAAGAGGTCCGCAAGAAGACGGCTGAAGCCTTGGCGATGAAGGCCCAGTGGAAGCAGGCGCAGATTCAGAACTCGATTGCGAAGGCGCTGGACGGTTTGACGTTCGAGAACTCGTACGAGGGCTTTGGAGCGGCGCAGGAACGGATTCGGGATGCCCAGAGCGAGGCGGCGGCACGCCAAGAGATGCAGGCCACGTCATTGCAGGGCAAAGTCTTCCAGATGGAAGACCAAGTTCGAGATATGGAAGCCGAATCGGAGCTGGAGAAGTTGGAACAGCGTCTTGGTTTGCGCGCGGCACCGGTTTCGGCCGAGCCAGCTACGGTACAGGTAGTCGCATCCAACGATCCCGGGGTGGCGCAGGAAGAAGCAGTTGCGCAAAGCGAGGCCGAGCGTCAGCTGGCCGAATTGGAAGCCCGACTTAAGAGCTCCTGATTTCGGGAACTTGATTGCAGGAGACGACGACTTGGGATTCCCTACGGGGAGTCTTGGTTCGCTGGCTGATTCGCACTTCGAAGAGATTGAGAGCTTGCCGTCGTTTCGGGATCACCCGGCTCGGCTTGCATCCCCATCGCTCTGCGGTAAACGGCATCCGTCGCATTGACCATGGCGTCTACGCCAAACACGGTGCGCGCCCGGTAGCGGGCCTGAACGCCCATTTCAAGTCGCGTGGGAAGGTCACGTAGCAGGGTACGACAAGCTTCGGCTAGACCCTCGTCATCATCATTGGCCCGTAAAAGGCCGACGCTCGGGGTGATTACTTCAGGAATTCCGCCAACGCGAGTAGCGACGGTAGGTAAACCAGCGGCCATTGCCTCCACCAGAGCGATTCCCATTGCCTCCTTTCGGCTGGGAAATAGGAACAAATCCATCGCGGAAAGGTACGAGAAAACGTCTTTTTGGTAGCCGTAGAAAATGACGTTCTCTGCCACGCCTAGTTCCGCCGCCAGGGTCTGACATGACTCCTGGGCGTCTCCATCTCCTACAATCAGGTATCGCAGATTTGGGAATTCGGGCCGTAAATGAGCAACAGTGCGGATCGCCGAGTCGATCCCTTTGAGCGGTGTTACGCGGGATACAGTACCAAGAATCGGGCCGACGTCGAGTAGTCCCAACCGAGTGCGCACTTCGTCCGTGTTTGTCTGGATGTCTCCGGTATCGAGACCGTTATAGACCACGTCAATACGGCTGGCAGGCATTCCTTGTTGCATCAGATGGCTCTTCACCTGATGGGAAACGGCGATCAATCGCGTCGCGGTCAGGAACGACATTTTGCTACTCATCCCATGGACGGTAGCTACCGAAGGCACCTTGGCTAGGCGTGCGGCGAGGGTGCCATTAACGCTACTTGTAGAAAGGTGAGTGTGAACGACATCGATCCGGCGTTCACGAATAACCTTTGCCATTCTTGTGATGGCGAAAGGGTCTACTTTGGATCTAACCTTTACTTCAGCGACCGGAAATCCGAGATCGCGCATCTGACTAACGAATGGTTTGCCTTGGAATCCAAGGAACTCTACGTGGTGGCCAGCGGTTCGCTGGGCAAGAGCAAGAGTGCGAAGGCTAAGGGCCGCACCGTAGATCACTTCACGAGCGCTGCAAATTTGGAGAATGCGTAAGGGGCTAGCCGCCATTGATTTTGTTAACGCCCACGGCGTGCTCTTAACAGCTTAAACAAGAATACCGGCAACGAAGTGTCCGACCGAATATTCACGCGGTGAAGATCGAACATATTGGTCGTAGAGTCGTTCGCGCCTCGCCGAGTGCCGCAGGCGTACGGATAGCCCACTTCGCGAACGACTTCGCGAATGGAGTCGTCTTGCCGTCCGTACGGGTAACAAAAACCGGGGTTCGAGAATCCACATTCGATAAGGAAATCTCGCGATTCCTGGAGTTCGCGGCGCGCAATTTCAGGTGGTACGGCGGTAAGGTCGGCATGGTTGACGGTATGGCTTCCAATCTCTATTCCCTGGCGACCACAATCCACCAGCTGGTCGCGTGTCATCAGAGGTTCTTGCCCACCATCCCATTCGTCGGTTCCTCCAAGCAGACCGGTAACTGCGAATACGGTTGCTCCGAATCCACTTTCGAGTAGGCAGGGCAGAGCGTAAGCCTGGAAGTTGGCGTAGCCATCATCAAACGTGATGGCGATATCCCGGGCCGTCTTTTGGCACGCGTCAGCAGGACTCACCGACTGATAACCCAGTGATTTGAGTAATCGAATTTGGCGTCTGAATGCGCTGGGGTGAACGTAATGGGATCGGATTTTGGCGCCTGGTCCCGCTGCGGCTACCTTGTGGTACATCAGGATTGGAGCGCCCACCGTTCTACTCGCTGGATTTTCGGGCGCGACGCAACTCGTCTCTTTCGGCCTTCTCGTGGCGGGCGGCGGCTTTGGCGAACGCTGCTCCAACCGCAATGAAAAGGAACACAATGACGAATCCGACCACTACGGCAACCATTCCCGTTTGGTTGTGGAGGTCAAGAAAACCTTGGTTGGATGCGCCGGTGGTAGTTTGCATGCGGAGTAACCAGGTTATTTCTTTTGTGACGGCACGAACGGTTCTGGCTGGGAAAGGAAGCTCTCGAGCAGTTTGCCCACCTTGCCGAGGGACTCGGGACTGCACTTGTCGGGCGTGTCACGAAGCGTGTGCCACGGCTCGTAGTCGAAGTCAATGAGATCTACCGTTGGAATACCGGCGTTGATGAGCGAGAGGTGATCGTCCTGGATCGCCTGACCGACGACATTCGGAAAAGTCGACTTTAGTCCAATGGCGGCAGCATGACGATAGAGCGATAGGGCTACGTCTCGCGCCGAGAAATAACTATAGCTTTCGATTGGGACTTCCAAATCCTTATCCCCAATCATGTCAAGCAAAATTCCGTACTGCGGTTTCGGGTCGCTGAGGTTTTTAACGTAGTGCTTGGCCCCCAGAAACATCTCGTCGAGGCCGGGGCCAAGGTCTTCTCCGTCTACCAGTACGTACTGAATCCCCACATTCAGCTTCTTTTCCTTCATGACACGCATGAGTTCGAGAAGCACCGCCACGCCACTGGCACCGTCGTTGGCACCAAGGATAGGCTTCAACTGGTTAGACGCAAGAACTTCCTGATCAGCGGTCGGGCGTGTATCCCAGTGAGCCATGAGAACAACGCGTACTTTAGCGTCCTTCCAATTTTGTTCTCCCACTACATTCCACATATCGTATGGTTTTCCATCCGAAGACCATGTATGCGAGAAAGTCTGAAGGCGACCATTGTCGCAGTACTTGTTCACCTCCCGGAGAATCAAATCGCGGCACTTAATGTGAGCATCATTTCCGGGCGGACGCGGTCCGAAATCACACTGGCGCTTCAACAAGTCCCAGGCTTTCGCCGAGTCGAAGGAAACCGGCGCAGAGATCGATTGCGTTTGAAGTGGCGACACGGAATGGAGCGCAGTTACGGGCTTGGCCGCGTAGGCGAGGGTTAACCCGCAGCCGACCAGCGTGGTAATGATTCGGCGGATTTTTTGCCCTTGAGTGCCTGTTCTAGCGTTGTTCCCAGCGACTTGCTGATTTTGCCCTTGTGCCATATTTTGAAATATCCTAAACCGCCACGACCAAGATTACCGGGCATCGCCACGGTGTACGTCTTGGTATCGGTCAGGGGACCCGATGGGGTAGTGACGCTCACAATCCTTTCATTAGGAAGCGCGTTCTTCTTGAATGTGATGTCCATCCCGGACACTTGGAGAAAGCTGGTGTTTGACTGCGGGTAGAGCTGGATTGATCGTTCCAAAGCGTTCCTAATCTCGGCACCGGTGAGGTTGACGACAACAATTTCATCGGTCGGAAACTCAAGAATTGAGCACAGATCGTCTCGGTTATACGTGGATTTCAGCAGGCCCGCAGCAAGGAATGAAAAATCCGTACCGGCGACCGAGCGGATAACGTCAGCCGCGGCTTGCGCTCCGGATTCCGAAGCGGAGCCATTTGACGCCGAGCTAGCACTCTGAGCTGATGCCGATTGGGCGAGAGCTCCGAGTGCTAGGGCGAACAAGGAAATGCTGGCGATAGTTTTCATTGATTCGAGAATCAACCGAATTGATTCTACGACGTTCTCCGCCCCATCGCGAGTTCAGCCGTGACTTTTGGGTCAATTGCCGAAGTAATTCGGCCGATTCCTTAGTCTTGAACGCGAACGCCCATGGATCGTGCCGCTCCGGCAACGATGCGCATAGCCATTTCTTCGTCATCAGTATTCAAGTCCGCCATTTTCAGCTTCGCAACTTCGCGAAGCTTGTCGGAAGTAAGGGTGCCGGCAACCGTGGTCTTTGGGTTCGCGGCGCCCGTGGTGATACCGGCGGCTCGCTTGATAAGATCCGTGGTGAGCGGCTGCTTAATTTTGAAAGTGTAAGAACGATCCTCGAAAACGGTGATCTCTACCGGCATGACGAAGCCCATCTGCGGGGCGGTCTGCTCGTTGAATTTCTTCAGAAATTCCATCATGTTGATGCCCGCTTGACCAAGAGCCGGACCAACGGGAGGAGCCGGGGTTCCCTTGCCCGCGGGAATGTTCAACTTGATGTTGTGGGTAATTTTCTTTGCCATAGCTAAATCTCAGGGTTGGATTGGTCGCATCGCACGAGAGGGAAGCATCGGCGATACAGCGCAATATAATACCTCCGACGACGATAGCCCGGACGTTTGCTGGGCGAATGGCTACAATAAATGTCCACGCGACGCGAAGGCGCATCGAAACGAAAATGGCACTAGTCTCACTCCGAATTCCGCAAATTGGCGAAGGATTGCAGGAGGCCCGAGTGGTCTCGCTGCTCAAGCAACCGGGGGACATGATCACTCGGGACGAGCCGATTTATCAGATGGAAACGGATAAAGCGGTGATGGATGTGGAATCTCCATGCTCGGGACGACTGGTGAAGTGGTTGGCGGCGGCGGACGACGTCTTGGCGATCAATGCCGAAGTTGCCGTTGTGGAATCAGACGACGCAGTGGAATCTTCTATCCACGCCTCGACTCTGTCACCGATGGCGGAAGAAACTGTGGTCGCTGCGGAGTCGTCGGCCGCGAGCCGGGTTACGGGAATTCCGCCACGGACTCGTGCGTACGCTCGGGAAATGGGGTTGTCAGACGACCAGTTCGCGGGAATTTCTTTCGCTGGCTCGAAGATGATGCCTGCCGATATCGACGCTTTCTTGGCGGCTGCCGATAAGACGAACGCCTCCAAGCCCTACACCGAGACTCCTTTGGTCGGTCGGCAACGGATTATCGCTTCGCGGTTGGTTCGGAGCAATCAGTTGGTCGTGCCCGGAACGATGTCGGTGACGGCAAACTGGGAACCGATCGAGGCGCTGCGGGCAGAAATCAAAGCGCGTCGCGGAGACTTTCAGCCATCCATATTTACAATTTTTGCCTACGCCGTGAGTTTGGTAATGAAGCAGTTTCCTGCGTTCCGGACGACTCTGGTCGGTGATTCGATTTTACGGACTTATGATCACGTGAACCTGGCCGTAGCGGTGGCGCTGCCCGGAGACGGTCTTACGATGGCGGTGGTGGAAAAGGCGGAGTTGATGACCTGGCCCGAGTTTGCGGCGGCACTCCGAGAGCGAATTCAGACGGCGAGAAATGGGGCTGATCAGATTAACGAGCAAGTGGCGTTTTCGCTGACCAATATGCAGGGGCACCGGCTTCGTGATGCGGTTCCAGTAGTTGTGGCTCCGATGGTTGGCACACTGTTTATCGGAGAGGTTTATAATGGCCTGGCGCAGGGAACTAAGGAGCTTCAATTTCAGCGGTGCTGTAATTTGGGACTGACATTTGATCACCGGGTGATCAATGGCGTGGGAGCGGCGGACTTTTTGAACGCAATTCGGGACGCAGCGGAGAACATCAGCAAATACATCGAAGGCTGAGGGCAATATGAAGCCAATTATTGGAATCACGACCGAATCCGAATTCGATCAGGACAGTCCGCGTAGTCGCGGCAAGATTCAGCTAAATTGGAATTATTTTGAGATGGTGAGTCGGTACGGCGGGGTGCCGATAGTGATTCCACCGACGACCGATTTGGACGTGGTGATGCCAATACTCGACGGTTGGCTTATTCCCGGGGGATTGGATATGGATGCGAGCCATTTTCACGAACAAAACCACCCGGCATCGCAGTTACAGAATCCGAGCCGATGGGAACTGGAATCGGAGATGTATCGGCGGATAAGCTCAGATTTTCCCGTCCTCGGGATTTGCTATGGGTGCCAATTCATTAACGTGATGGAAGGTGGGAGTCTCCAACAGCACCTTCCTGACGAATTGGGGCACGACGATCATAGCGCGGGACGATTGCAGACCTATCACGTGGTGCAAGAATCGATTCTCGGACGCGCCGTGGCTGTTCCTACGGTGAGCGGCAAGAGCTATCACCATCAAGCGGTACGGCGATTGGGGCGAGGCGTGACGGCAACCGCCCGACACCAAGACGGAACGATCGAAGCCGTGGAAGTTGGATCACGCCGGTGGACGGTGGCGGTTCAATGGCATCCAGAACGGACTCCCGACGACGCCGCGACTCAGAATTTGTTCCGGGAGTTCATCCACCAGGCGACTGAGTTTCGCCACAGGAAGGCAGGCTAAAAAATGAAGTACCGGGTGGGGGATGAAATCGTGGAACTGCAGCCCTCCGGTAAGCAAGTGACGGTGGGGCCAGATCGGCTCTTCATAAGTACCGAAACGGGAAAGAAGTCGGCGGTGGTGCTGAGGGAAGGTCGCTCGGTATCGATTTCGTATGATGGGCGCACATTCCGGCTGGATCCGGTGGAGCGCACGGTCGACGGTAAGTCGGCGGTGGGACCGGCTTCGGGAGAATTACGTTCCTTGATTCCGGGAGTGGTGGTTGCGGTTCCTGTACAGTTGGGAGATGCCGTCGCCAAAGGGACAACCATCGTTGTCCTGGAGGCGATGAAAACGCAGCAGCCACTTTCAGCGCCTTTCGACGGGGTAGTTACGGCCTTAAGCGTTGTGGTCGGTGACACGGTGGGTGATAACGCTTTGGTGGCGGTTGTCTCGCTGTCCGAGGCGCCGGCGGCCAAAGGGGATGCCAACTGAGGATTGTCGAGGTAGGTCCGCGAGACGGCCTGCAGAATGAGGCGATTCCCATCCCACTGGAGCAGAAGCTGAGATTCATATCGGCTCTGGCGGCGGCTGGTTTAACGGAAATCGAGGCAACGAGCTTCGTTTCGCCCAAGTGGGTGCCGCAGATGGCGGATGCGGCGGGTCTCTGGTCTCAGCTTCCGGGGGGACCAGAGTATTCCGCCTTGGTGCCGAATCAGCGGGGATACGATTCGGCAATCGCGGCAGGAGTGGGCAAGATCGCTCTTTTTACTGCGGTGAGCGATGCTTTTACGCTGAGGAATATCAATCGGACGGTGGCAGAAAGCTTGGATGACTTTCGGGCGATCCTTGCGCAGCGCCCGACGGGGCTGCGAGTTCGTGGCTATGTGAGTACGGCATTTCGATGTCCGTTTTCGGGGGATATTTCCCCGGCGGCGGTGCGAGGGGTTGTCGATGCTTTGACGGAAATGGGATGCGACGAGGTGAGCATTGGGGATACGATCGGAACCGCGACGCCACGGCAAACTCGAACTTTGGCGGCTCAGTTACGAGATGTTCCAAATCTGTTTTGGCACTTTCACGATACTTTTGGGCGAGCGGTTGCTAATGTGATGGCGGCACTGGATTCGGGAGTCGGGGTGGGATTTGATGCGAGTGCCGGCGGCTTGGGTGGCTGTCCGTACGCACCGGGAGCGACCGGGAATTTGGCTACGGAGGACCTGGTTTGCCTTTTTGAGGCTGAGGGGGTCGGTACGTCTGTGAATTCCGAGCTCCTTGCGCAGGCGTCCCTAGAGGTATTTTCGACGTTGGGCCGCCCACCATCGGCAAAGGCCCAGCGGGCGCTTCTTGCTCGATCATAGTTTCTTCGACGGGGGCGGGCGGTTTCGGCTGGCTGGCGACCATGAATCGCCATGTAACGACAGCTATCCCAATGATGGCGAGCGCGAAAGTTGTTTGCTTTTCGTCGCGAGATAGTTTGAATTCGCGAAAGTTCATCGCCATTACGACGGCGGCGATAGGGACGAGGGCGGGGAGGGCACCGAGGCGGATCGGACCGATTGATACATTGGGGGTGAGCAAGGCTATCGCTAGATACCCGGCAAGGACAGGCACCATCCAGCGGGCGGTTTCGGCGTATCTAAGCTTAAACCGGCAAATGGCGCAGAAGAACATCGCCATGAACAAGAAATCGGCAGGGCCAATGTAGGCAAGTGCGGTAGGAGCTCCCGTGGTTGGAGCAGCGACCGGTTTGGGAACCGTGAATGCGATTTGCGCCAGCTGGGTTTGATTGCCGCGCGCAACCTGACCAACCGGACCCTCAGGGACAAATACGAGCCAGATATCAAATAGAGCCAAAAAAATGGCCATCGGAACCAGCATGTTTCGGTCCCGGATGGCCAGGCTTAATGCGGCGGCGAGTCCTAGGCACCAAATGAGCAAGCCTGTCTGTGAGATGGCGATGAAGAGGCCGATCGGCGAACCGATGGGCAACTTGGGAAGCATGGCCAGGGTGCCAAACTGAAGGGCAACTCCGACCGCGATGAAGGCCCCCGCTAGTACCCAGGTCCAGTGAAAGGCGGCCGCACGGTAGAGGGCCAAAACGGGGATCGCGATGAACGCAGCACTGACCAAGATATTTGCCGCGGGCAATACCGATAGAGGTAATGCCGCCCGCTCGAGGCCGATGCGAAGGATGATGAGAAGGATCAGGCAGACGCCAAACTGGTAAAGCGGGCGCGGAGGATTCTTTACTTGGATTGACTCATTCATAGGACCCTTTGGCTGGTGTCAGTTTCGGAAAGGTGTTCTTCGATATCATCGGTCCACTCGCCGGAACGGGACGGCGGAAAGCTGACTTCGGTAGGAGCTGGGTTGTAGTTTTCAATTGCGGTGCGATAGACAGCGAGAACCTGTTGCGTCATCTGGTCGATCGTGCCGGATCGGGCGGTACGTTTTGCTCCTTCACTTACCCGTGCGTACTCCACATCATCTTGAAGGATTTTTATGATCTTTTCGGAGAAATCTCGGGACTCATTGCGGGTGACGAATCCGTTTTCGCCGCTGACGATGGACTCGCCCGCGCCACCGCCAGCCACTACTACGGCCGGCAATCCGTGAAGCATCGCTTCTTGAACTACTAGCCCTTGCGTTTCGGTCTCACTGGCGAAAACAAAAAGATCGGCCGCCGAATAGTAACTGTCAACGTCTTCTCGAGGAACGAACCCGACGAATTTGACCCGATCACCAATGCCGAGCTTGCGGGCGGCAATCACGCAATCGGCACGATACGGTCCGTCACCGACCAGCCACAGACGCAATTGAGGATCTGCCGCCATCGCCATGCTGATGCCTTCAAGGAGCATGTCGAGGTTCTTTTCGTGCGCTAATCGGCCGACGTAAAGCAAGATTTTTTGGTCGGGCTTCATCCCGAGTCGGGCTCTCATTTCCGACCGATTTGTCAACTTCGGACGGGGACTTCCGGTGGGAATGACGTGAATCGGAGATTCCACTGCATGCCGGATAAGCCACTTTTGCGAGGCGTCGGTCGGAGTGATGACCTGGTTGACACGGTTGTAGTAAAAGTGGGTGTGCTTCGCGATCCGATACCGGACATATCTCCGCGGCAGGCATTTTACGTAGTGGGCGTAGCGATCGTATAGCGTGTGGTAAGTGGAAACGATTGGGATTTCGTGAGACTCTGCCCAACGCAACCCAACCATTCCAAGCAAAAAGGGTGTATGGGTGTGGATAACATCGTATTGATGCCGTCTAAACTGCCGCAGCATGTGATAGACCGGTGGGATGAGGAGAGGGTAACCCTGCCAGAAGGGGAATTCGACGGCTCTAAATCGGAATGTATTCGGGTCGGTGTCTTGATGACCAGGAAACCGATTTGCGTAGATGTGGACGCTGTGTCCTTGGTGCCTCAATTCGTTGACCAGGGCGTCTACGCTAATGCTAACGCCGTTGATGATCGGGTGGGTACTGTCCGAAAACAAGGCAATTCGCAATGCGCGTTCCATGGGCGATCCAGTTGGGTGACTACTCTGCCGGGAAACGACCGTGGGTGCCGACGAATCGCACGACGTCACTCAACCGAAATCTTCTTTGACCGCCCGCAGTGCGGTGGCATGCCAGCCAGCCGCGATTCGTGTACCGGCGCACAGTGGCAGGGACGACACCCAAGAGGCGACTGACTTCTTCCAGGCTCAACTCCGGATCCAGCAGACGTCGTATGAGTTCCTGACGTGTCTCTTTGAACTCGCCACGGTAGTAGCCAGCAGTTACGGCGTCATCGAAGTACTGGCAAAGGAACTCAACATTTTTTGGGAGCGCCTCCCATACTTCTTGGAGGGCCGGGTCAATGGTTGTGGCGGATGCGTCTCGCACGGGTGGAGAACTCCGGCGAGGTCGAGGAGACCGCATGGTGGTTTTCCGAAATTTTCCTCGAGAGCTGGCGGTTTCGACGTTTGAATCGAGCTTGCCTCCCGTACCAATGTAATCGGAGATTGATGGAATGCCGCCCAACCCATTGTCGGCATCTGTACGATCCAAAAATGCCTTTTCGATGTAGGCCATGGGATCAAAATCAGTGAGGGTGCCTGAATTAGGTTTTGCGGCGGGTTTCTTCATCTCTTGAATTTCGGTCGGAATGTACCGAATCTTGTTCTACCGGGGATGGTACCAACGCAGAGGCTTCGGAATGCTGATTTGTACAATAACCTCGGTAAAACTCTGTACCGAGGTTACATCGCAAATCATCGCAACATATTTTGGTAGTCTCGAATGAGGCCGATGACCTTCCCAATGATGGCGGCCTGCTCGGTTTCGATGGGAATCGGATCGTAATTGGCGTTGGACGATATCAGGCGGATGCCATTCTTCTCATAACTGATCCTTTTCACCGTAGCGCTATCCTCCACGAAGACGGCGACAATATCATTTTGGTTGGCAGTCTTCTGAGGTTTGATGACCACCAAGTCATGGGGCATAATGCCGTCGCCAATCATCGAATCGCCACGAACGCGCAGAAGGAAGGCGTCCTTCACGTTTCGCACCATTTCGCTGGGTACCGGAAGCATGTCCTCTACCTGTTCGTCCATAAAAATGGGCTGACCAGCCGCGATTGTTCCAAGCACCGGCAGCATGGCCACCCGGTTGCTAGCTTGCAACGAGGGATGAACCACCTTGATAGATCGAGGTGTATTGGCACGGCTTATGTAGCCTTTCCGTTCCAATGCGTCCAAGTGAACGGTTACTCCACGGAGTGAACCGATCTCAAAACCCGTACCGATTTCGCGAATGGAAGGCGGAAAGCCTTCGCTGCGAATGTAGTCCAAAATGAACTGCAGAATCTGCTGTTGCTTGTCGGTGAGATTTTTTGCCATGACCGTTTGGTAGACATACTATACACGAACTTCGTCTACCTGTCTACGTATGGTTCGCAATGTGTAAACGATTCGAAAATTTGTGTTCCCCGGGCTTCCATGCAATACTTGTAGAGTTAATCGGAACGCCGAAACGGTCAAGTTCGTTAACTCCAGTGGTTTCGACCGCAACCAGAGGTAGTCAAGTTTGTCCATCGCGAAATTTCAGTCATTCGTAACCAGTAAAGGGTGTGCCGGTGCTCTTGGCATCACCATGGCACTTGTATTCTTGGTAAGTTCCACCTACCAATGCAGCCAGGCATCCCGGCTTAATGAGGCCGGTCAGCGTCAACAGTCTGGTGAAGCTGTGGTCGTGGCGACCGTGGCCGGAAAGCCAGTACTGGAAGAGGAAATTCAACGAGCCATTGACGGTCAACGCGCACAAATGCAGGGAATGTCCCTGCCTCCCGAGCAGGATGCCACGTTCACCAGCTATGCGATCACGGGAGCTCTAAACGCGGCGGCGATGAGGACTGTTGCGGAAAAGAACGGCGTGCAATTCACTCCGGAAGCGATCCAAGCCGCGTTCGAGAAGGATTTTCAGGACAAGGTTGACCAGTTCCGTCAGCAACTGGAGATGAGCAAGCGTCTCAAGCCAGGAGCGACCGATGCGGAGTTTGAAGCCGAGGTCCAGAAAGAGACCAAGAAGTCTCTCAAGCAGATTAAGGATGAATCTTGGAAGCAGATCTCGGATGCCCTTGCCGATCCAGCCAAGAAAGACTTGGTACAGCAGAGCTTTGCGCAGCCTCTTTTGCTTCAAGCCCTAGCCGCAAAATTGACGCCGAGCGATAGCGAGTTGCGAAGCACCTACGATAACCTCGTCGTTAAGCGGGTCTTGCTGAAGGACGAGGCAGGCAAGAGTGCTATCACGGAAGCGGAAAGGATTAAGTCGGAGATTTCGGGTGGATTGAAGTTTGAAGACGCCATGAACCGGTACTCCAAGGATGTACCGCTGCCCAACAAGCGAGTCAGCGAAAACACACTCAACATTACGGGAAGGCAATTTTCGGAAGATGCAT
>CANFJD010000025.1 GCA_947447315.1 Fimbriimonadaceae bacterium | reverse complement strand
TGAGCTGGGTGACGGCGGGAGTCCGCCCGCGCAAGAAGGCTCCACCCACCAGGATTAAGCCAACCGGCATTGCCCATGCCCCATGGCCGAAAAGGGTACGAAAACCGGAACTGAGACCTGCGCCGATCAACCCTGCCTGAGACGTACCCAGGGCCGTAATCATAATGAGCCCCAGTGCCACCAGAGCCACTCCGCCGATATCAAAATGGCGGTGCGTGATCTCCGGCTTCGCCCTTTTCGGGCTACGCGGGGCGGTCTTTGCCGCTGCCTTCATCCGTAATTTCCTTTTCACGGACCCATCCTTGGCCGCGAATGAATCATTGTAGCGTGAATTTCCTCAAATGTTCACACGCGTAGTACCAGCGACGAGATTCGCCTTCAATTTCCTTTGGCCGGTTGAGATCTCGTAGTCGCCCATAAACCCTCTCACCCGGGCAATCCCTTTCCGATCAGCCTTCACCGTCACATCGGTCCACCAGGTTTTGGTCACCAGTTCGTGCCAAGCCTTGGCAGCCGGTCGCCATTTCCAGTCTTTGCGAATCATTGCCGATGAGGGAATCCAATGATCTCCTTCCCAAAATCCCCACATCGTAAATCCTTTACTTTGCGGATGGGCAAACCACGCGGTAACCAAGTCTCGGGTGAACCGTCCCTGGGCGTCATCATCTTGCGAGTTCAGATCAAACTCGGTGATCTCTACCGGTAGTCCGGTTTCGGCTTTCGCCTTATCAAGAAGTTTCCAAACCCAAGGAATGCTCGGTAACGCTTCGGCAAAATGTGCCTGGTATCCAAGTAAGGTGATGGGCGCCCCCATTTGCTTGAGCTTCTTCGCATAAGCCAGGTATTTCGGATTCACGTCTTCGCCCTGCTGCACCAAGTAGTCGTTGTAAACCAGTTCCGCTTTGGGCCACGCTGCTTTGCATTTCTTGAATGCCTCGACGGCAAAATCCAAGCCCAACTTGGTTTCAAATTCGTTCTCGGAAATCAGTTCGTTCACCACGTCAATCGCTTCAAACGGCTGAGATTTGAGGGCAAGAATTCGAGCGTCCATCGCCGTTCGAATTTCCTTCAACAGTGCATCGTTGCTCAATCCTTTGAGGCGCTCTGGGCTCCACTTATAGCTTGGCCAAATGATGTTGTGCGCCTTCATTCGGTAAGCGTTGGCTCGGCACCACGTGATATTCCGCAGGTAACGGTCCTTTGCTTCAGCCGATTCCCATCCCCAGTCGGACCAGTAAATTGGCACCGTCACTCGACTGTAATTCTCCTTCATAAAGGCGAAGAACTTCTTTGCATCTGCATCCGTACGATTCGGATCGACCCCAGTCACGGTTGCGAACGGATACGCGTGCCGCAACATCTTCACGCGGACGGTAGCGCCTGGCTGAGTTTTGATCTCAAATGTCGCTTTACGGTACTTATCGATCATCTTGTCGGCCTGCTTGCGCCAAGCGGCATCTGGCTCTTCGCCACCGTAAGAGAGCTTTGTGATCGGGAAATCCTTCGGATCTGCCTTGGGGCCGTAGTTAAACCAGCGGAGATCTCGAAACTCAAGCGACTGAACTGCATTTGCAACGTGAAAAGTCACGATTAACTGCCCGGAGGGATAGTCCTTGTCCGCCCGAAACGCACCGTGAAATCGTCGCCAGGGCTTCCCCGCCGTGCCGCTAGAATCATACGGCCCATCGTACGGCGCCCCGTTCCGCTGGGCGCGAACGTTCCAAGTACCAGACTGAGATTCATTCTTGGCTGCCGTACAGCGAGCCTCATAGGTCAGATAGAGCGTGTCCCCTTGATGGACGGCTGTCGATGACGGGGCAGACTGAACTTCACATGCGTAGGCTGTTTCTCCCTTCTTTAGCACCGAAAATCTAGCCGAGCCAGGACCAGTGGTGCCCTGTATCATGTCCGCACTTCCGCTAAGTCGCAACTCGGCTGAAGGAGACAGGACAGGGGTGCCGCCGGTCGGCAACTTTGCCGATTGTCCCATCGAGATTAGTGTGATCAGGGCCACAAGGGTCATGTGCCTATTTTAAGCGAATCAAGTCCTAGGCCCATACAGTCAACATGCGCTGAAGAGCTACTCGGGACCATACTTTCACATCTTCCGGCACCTGCACTTGATTCACCAGATTGCCTTCGGCCAGATTCTCCAAAGTCCAAGCCAAGAAGCTTGGATGAATTCGATACATCGTGCTGCAAGGACAGATTTGGGGATCCAAACAGAAGATCGTTTTGTCAGGATGCTCTTTCGCCAATCGCGAAACCAGATTGATCTCGGTCCCGATCGCCCATGTCGATCCCGCCGCCGAGTTCTCAACCGATTTCAAAATGAACTCGGTGGACCCGTTAAGGTCAGCCGCTCGCACGACGTCTAGTTCGCACTCTGGATGCACTAACACCGTGACCCCTGGATGAGACTCCCGCGCCGCCTCAATTTGCGCCACCGAAAATCGCTTGTGAACACTACAGTGCCCTTTCCAAAGCAGGAACTTAGCCCGCTGAATCTCGTCCGGAGTATGCCCTCCCATCGGTTTGAACGGATCCCACACCAGCATGTCTGCATCGGGATCAAAACCTAGCCTCACGCCGGTATTGCGGCCAAGGTGTTGGTCGGGAAAGAACAAAACCTTTTCTCCTTGCTCCAGAGCCCAGGCGACGGCCGTTGGCGCGTTCGTGCTGGTGCAAACCGTCCCTCCGTGTTCTCCCACGAATGCCTTCAAATTTGCGGCCGAGTTAATGTAGGTGACGGGGATTACGCCTTCCGTCGTTCCAAGCGCGGTGCCGATGTCCTTCCATGCCCGCCGTACTTGGAAAATACTCGCCATATCGGCCATTGAGCATCCCGCGGCTAAGTTGGGAAGAATCACCTTAACGTGGTCAGGGGTAAGGATATCGGCCGATTCGGCCATGAAGTGGACACCGCAGAAGACGATAAACTCAGCTTCGGGGCGGAGATTGGCGTCCTTTGCGAGCTTGTAGCTGTCCCCGCGGAAGTCAGCATGCTCAATGATTTCATCGCGCTGGTAGTGATGGCCCAGGATGACTAGTCTGTCGCCCAGCTTAGCCTTTGCCGCCCGAATCCGCTCCGCTAGCTCTTCGGGGCTACGGTCAACATAATCAGCCGGAAGAGGCACTTGAACCGCCGCCATACACAGAGTATACGGACTCCGTCTACCCAGTGTAGGCGGATTGGATTATCCCTTCACTGCGCCCAGCTGAATTCCCTTCACCAGGTATTTCTGGCTCACGATAAACAGCAGCATCGGCGGAACCAGGCTCATGACCGCCGCCGCCATCATCAGGTGCGTTGCCTTGTTGTAGCTACTATCGAAGGCCAAAAGACCGATTGGTAGGGTCCTCATACTTTCGCTCTTGATCATGATCAGCGGCCAGAAAAGGTTCCCGTAGTTACCTAGGAACGTGAAGATCGCCAGCGTTATGATCCCCGGGCGGGCCAGGGGCATGATCACATCGAAGAATACGCGCCACGCACCGGCACCATCGATGATGCTCGCCTCATCGAGTGCCTTGGGAATCCCCAGCATGAACTGCCGCAACATGAATGTTCCAAACGCAGAAAACGATGCCGGGATGATCAATCCTTGGTAACTATCCAACAGGCGGAGCTGAACCATCACGGCAAAATTGGGAATCATGGTCACCACTCCCGGGATCATCATCGTAGCCAGATAGAGCGTAAACACCTGGTTTCGCCCGGGCCAGCGGAGTCTCGCAAATGCGAATGCCGCCATGCTGCTCGTTAGGATTGTCAGGAAGGTCACCCACGATGCCACAAACAAACTGTTCAGGTAATACCGACCGAAGTAGCGCGCTTGATCGCTGACTTCCAGATAGTTCTGCGGGTGTGGCTTGACCGGGACTGGCGTGATATTTGTGACTTCTTCCAGCGGCTTGAACGAAGTGAGAACCATCCACAAGAACGGCATCAGAGTCGATAGTGAGATGAGAGTCAGCGTTCCGTAAATCAGAACCAGTTGCCAAGTTTTTAGTTTCACGAAACCAGATCCTCCCGATTACCAAATTTCCAGTTCACGATGGTGACGGCAAATACAATTGCGAAGAGTGCCCAACTGACCGCACTCGCGTAGCCGACCTGAAACTGTTCAAAGCCTTTCTGATAAATGTGGAATGCCAACGTCGTCGTCGTATTGGCCGGGCCACCATTCGTCATCACCTTCGCCTGATCGAAGCCCCCTTGGAACCCGCCAATTAAGCTCATGATCACGATGAAGAAGGTTGTCGGGGCCAGTTGTGGCCAGGTCACATTGCGGAATGATTGCCAGCCGGATGCTCCGTCGAGCTGCGCGGCCTCATTCAGCTCTTCGGGCACGTTTGATAAAGCGGCGAGGTAGAGCAACATATTGCCACCGCCGATCGCTCCCCAAATACCCATCAAGACGAGTGCGTCGCGGGCTCCGATCCCCCACTGGCTAGGGTTGAAAGCCAATCGTTCGGGATCAATCGCGAGCAGATTCTTCGTAGAATTCAGCCACTGCGGCAACTGCTCACGCGGAACTCCCAGCGTGCTCAGCGCCGAGTTGATGAGTCCATAATCCGGATTGAAAAGCTGCTTCCAAAGAATCATCGTGGCGACTCCCGCTGTAAAGCTCGGCAGATAGAGCAAAGTCCGAAAGATCGTAGATCCTTTGATCTTCTGGTGAAGGAGAGTCGCTAAAAATAACGAACCGGCCATCGCAAACGGCAAGCCAATGAACATATAAATCGTGTTCACCAGGAAAATCCAGAAGAGAGGATCCGCGGCCAGGTCAGCGTAATTGCGAAATCCAACCCAGTGAGTCTGCTGCGTCAGGAGCGACTTATCGGTGAAAGAATTCACCAACGAAATCACGACCGGCCCCGCCGTAAATACAACGAATCCGGTTAGATTCGGAAGAAGAAACAGGATCGCAATCCAAAGTTCGCTCAAGCTCCGTCGATTACGAGATCGTTTCGACGCCACCCCTGGCTTCACCGTTGACGCTATGCTCACGACGACCTCCGGGTGGCGATACGTCGGTCATATTCCGCCTGCAGTTCAGCGTCACGACTCACATTCCGGTGCAGCGCTTCCATAATGTCTCGCTTCGCATCCCGAAGGGCATCCGCGGGTTTTTTCATATTCAACTTAACCAAGTCAATCTGTCGGTTGAGATAGAGCTCAAATTCGCTTCGCGGGAGAAACGGCGTGCTTCGAAGTTGAACGCCCATCTCCAACGTTTTTCGAAATGCCAAGTGGAAATCAGCCCCGGGATCAAGGGGATTCTTGATGTATCTCTCGGTGTATGCCGCCGACTTCACGCCGGAAAGGGCATCCGCCTGATCGTTGAGCAGAGTGTTATAGGGCTCCTCCATCAGGTAGATCGCAAATTCAATCGCTTCTTCTCGGTTTGGAGAAAACGCATTCACCATTACCGCCCGAGTGCCGCCGCTGCTAAATTTCGCGTACTTAGCAACCGGTGGTGTCACGGCGCCCAGTTGGTATCCCTTCAACTTGATATCGTCCCTCAACTGAGCTAGCCACCAGCGGCCACCCGGTGACATCGCTCCGACTTTGCGACGGAAGTAGGCCATCGATCCCGCCGTCCCGCCCCAGCCGCCGCTGGCGGCGATTGAACTCTCATCCGCCGGAGTTGGCGACACTTTGTAGGTGTAAAGAAAGTCGTAGCCCGCTTGGAGGCACGCAATCGACTCGGGTGAATCTATCAGACATTCCGTTCCATCCTCGCTCCATAGATCTCCCCCGAACGAGGCCAGCCACTCGTTGTAAAAGCGGTCGACTTCGATCAATGCTCCGTACTGGGTTACTCGACCCTTTTCGTCTCGGATCGTCATCTTCTTGGCCGTTTCAATGAAATCAGCCAGCGTCCAGTCATCCTTTGGATAAGGGATGCCCTGCTTGTCGAAGAGATCTTTATGGAACCAAACCGCGTCGGTCCCAACATTAGCGGGGATTGCAAAGACCCTGCCCTTTTTCACCGTCCAGGCGAGCGCTAACGGCCAGACTTCCTTCTCAAAATCAATGCCTCTTGCCTTCAAGGCATCCGTGAGATCCAATGCCGTGCCGCTTTGGATAAAGGCATCAAAATTTGCCTCTCCCCAAAAATCAAACACATCCGGCCCCACACCGGCTTGACTCTGGACAATCACCTTTTCTCGATTACCGTTGTTCGGATCTACATCCAACAGAATCTTGGGATGCAAACGGTTGAAGAGCCCCACCTGCTCCGTGCGCAGAGGGTTAAGGTCGGTAGACCAAAAGATCGGCGTACGCCCTTTAAGGTCTACCTTTGGTTGCGTGGCCGTTATGAACGCGGTGAATGCTAGCAACCCTGCCAGCACGGCGAAAAAGAGCGTCTTCACTCAACCGGAATTATATGCCGAAATCGATTTTCAAGTGATGCTCCGTCAATCTAGCGACGGGCGGGTTTAGCATCCGGGTTACTCCAAGCTCTTCGTAGCGAGACGAATACAACCGCCAAGCTAATCCCGCACCACAAGACTGCCCAGAAAATCGGCGACGTTCCGGTGGCATCCGCGAGAATGCCGGCATCGCTCTGCGTTTCTCCGAAGGCTGTCAGTCGGTAAAGCGTCAGCACCGATTGAATAGAGTTGATGCACTGTTGAAGCCCGACAAATTGGGCAACAAATACGAGTGCATCTCCCGAAAATTTCAAGGCGGCAAACCATAGTGCGGCCGCCCACAAGATTCCGGTAGTGACCCCCACAGCATCGCCCCGGACCCAGATAAGCACCGAAACGGCCAGCCCGGTGCCAACCACCTTTAGGGTCAACCTCGCTCCATCCTGCGTTCGAGAGGACCACTGCATCCATCCGCCAATCGCGCTAGCTCCCAAGTACCCGGCGGCTGCCACAAGAGGCAATGACCCGCCCGAGACGGGAGTAACCCCATTTCCTTGGGCGAAAACCATAATGTGCTGGACTGCCCCACCGGTCGCGATCGCCATCACCGCATGGCACCACTCATGAATGTGAACATTCAGATAAACCAATGGCAGCAACAATCGATCCAAAGCTGGCACCAGCCAAAAGAGCACGGACAACAGGGCTGCCGCTTGGATGGCTGATTTAGAACGAATTGAAGGTGCTTTGGACAAAGTTATCCCCGAAAGCGGCAAGCCACTTCCGGGGATTGATTTACCCTAGCCGCCGACGCGGCCCTTAGGACCGACGGTCGGTACGCCCGTGCGAACCTTCGGTGCAGGTTGCTTCGCGAGCTGCTCCAGCAGGTACTTGACCCCCGCTTCCAGCTGCGCGTCGTAGCCCTTAGCCCAATCATCCGGTCGCATATCGACGTCGATGTCCGGGTCGACACCCGTATTCTCCGCAATGATATTAAAGGTATCCCGATCGTAGATAGCAAACGCCGGAGCGTTCACCGTGCCGCCATCTAGTAACTGGAGTCCACCGTTGATTCCAACCAGGCCGCCCCACGTTCGGGTGCCGATCAGCGGACCAAGCTTGCTCTGTCGGAACATCCAGGGGAAGAAGTCTCCGCCAGAACCAGCGTAACTATTGATCAAGAGCGCCTTCGGTCCTTCGATCGCGACCGCATCTTCCCAATCTGCCCCGTGTCGCGGTTGGATCAGCGCCCGCTTTCGGCGAGCCAACGTGTCGACGAACCACGGCTGAATGTAGCCGCCGCCGTTCCATCGCTCGTCTACCAACACCGCATCCTTATCGGTTTGGCTGTAATAGCCCCGAATCAGCTCGACGGATCCTTCAAACGCGGTGTTAGGAATGTGCATGTAGCCAATTCGGCCGCCGGACAGTTGCTCTACTCGCTTTCGGCACGTTTCCACGAAGTCGAGGTAACGAAGATTTCCTTCTGTAGCAATCGGCCGCACCCGAACCTTTCTCGCGCCTTCTAGTGTCGGCTTATCGTTCACGGTCAGCGTGACGAACTTGCCAATCTTGTTGTACATCAGCGACGCCGGATGGACGTTGGCATTGACCGGCTTGCCATCGATTTCTAGCAGGAAATCCCGGTCTCGGACATCCACTCCGGGTTCACCAAGGGGACCACGCCGCGTTTCCTCGTAGTTGTCGCCTCGGTAGATCTTCTTGAACCGAAGGTTATTGCCCGAAACTTCGTAATCAGCTCCAAGATTGCCGACCGGAATCGGTCGTGGCCCCGTGCCCAGGTCACCGCCAGAAACGTAGCTATGCCCCGTTCCCGTTTCGCCAATCAGCAGCCCGATCACGTAGTTCAGGTCTCCGCGGTGATTGATGTAAGGCAAGTACTTGGCGTACTGCTCCCCGATCGCCTTCCAATTCAGGCCACGAAGATTGGGATCGTAGTATTCGTCACGAACGTATCGCCACGTTTCCCAATACATCTGCTTCCACTCGTCACGCGGATTAATAATCGCTTGAACGTCCGAAACGTCCACGCGGCCCTGCCCCACGGCTACCCCGGGACGCAGATCTACTATTCCAAGGATTCCCCCGGCATAGTACGCCAACTTGGTGCGAGAGGCGTTTAGCGTGTATCCGCCCAAAAGACCGTTAATGATTGGCGTGCTTTCCCGGCTGGCAAAGCTGAACTGGTTTAACGTTCCACCTGTGTTCACGATGACGCCATCTCGCACGCCAATGAGTCCGCGGTAACTTCCCGGCCCCCATGGCAATACGAACGCTCGCGCTTCGATGCCGTCAAAGTCAATCTTCACGCCTTCTGATTTCGGCGCTGCATCGGGTTTCGCAGGCGCAGCGGGCGCCGGTTTTGGCGCATCATCTTTCACCGGCTCTTCGTCGCTCGGAGCGAACAACGGATTGCTCTGGTCCTTGGATAGCGGGATTGCGTACACCCGGTCCGTGTCCTCAACCTTCAGGCTCAGCTCAAATTTGCCGGGCCCAGGATTAAAGCTGCGGGCGGAAATGAAGTAAAGGTACTTCCCTGTTTGGTCCCATGTCGGCGAACTGTCGTCGTAACGACCGCTAGTTACTGCCGTCGTCTTGCCCGTGGCGATCTCGAACAGTTGGATGGATCCAAAACGATTTCGGCCCGCAGTCGCGAACGCGACCCACTTGCTGTCGGGGCTAAATTCGAATCCACTAATACCATAGCTGGGCTTTTGAACCAGCGTCAACTTCTTCGTCGCAACGTCCAGCAAGTGCAGCGAACCATCGTTCAGAGTGACTGCCAGGAGTTTGCTGTCCGGGGAGTAATCCAAGCTAACCACCGGAAGCGCATCCGTCAGTTTTGTCGGAGTTCCCCCTAATTGGGAACGGACGTAAACGGCCTTCTCGCCCGATTCATCGCTTACATACGCGATGGATTTTCCGTCCGGTGACCAGACTGGGAGACCTTCGCGAGCCCCGCTGGTCTGTGAAATGTTTCGAGTATCGCCCTGCTTGGCCGGAACGCTAAACAGTTCGCCTCGCGCCGCAACTACCAGTCGAGCTCCCGATGGCGACAGGGAAAAATCAGAGATTTCCCGGCCCAAATCCCGCAGGTACGGGCGAGCGGCTAGGTTCTCTGCCTTGATCTTCGGCTTGAGGTTTTCGATGGTATTGCTGGCGATATCGTATCGATAGAGCAAACCATCGCGCTCGTAAACGATTGAGCTTCCGTCCGTGCTGGGATTCTTGATGTCAGCGTCGGTAAATCGGGTCAGCTGAGTCGTCTTTTTCGAAGCCGTGTCGTAGCGGTAAAGGTTCAGTGTTGCGAGATTCTTGTCGCTCAGGAAGTAAATGGAATCCTTTACCACCATCGGCCAGTAATTCTGCTCCCGACCGGTGGGTAACTCCTCGTACTTGTTCGACTTGAAGTCGTAGATTGAAACGACACCTTGAGTGCCGCCGCGATACCGTCGCCAGTTAAAGTTATAGCTGTTGCGACGATTGTAAGCAATCTTGTCACCACTCGGGAAATACGAAACGTTTGCGGCTTCGGCGATCACCGTGCGCTGCGAGATACCACCATTAGGATCTACTAACCAAAGGCGTTGCTGTCGGTTCGTAAAGTTGCCGGCCTGCGAGACGTAGGCGATCTTCCCATCAGGCGTCCAGTTAGACACCAAGTCCGGTTCGGGATCAAACGTAAGCCGCTTCGGTTCGCCGCCTTCGATGGGAATGACATAAACATCCGCATTACCATCGTAGGTTGCCGTGAAGGCCACCCAGTTTCCGTCGGGCGATATCCGAGGCGCACCCTCTTGCCCGTTAGATGCGGTGAGCCGCCGTGCCGTCCCGCCGCCGGTTTTTGCCACCCAAAGGTCACCTGCGTACGTGAAGACGACCGTATCGCCTTTAATGGCTGGCTGGCGAAGCAACCGAGGTTCGGAAGTGTCGAGTGCCGTCGCCGAACTCGCTTGCGGGGCAACGGGGGCAAGAACCGCCAGCAGGGCGGCAGTAGTCAATGAGATCAAATTATATGCTCCAACGAGCGAGCAGGCACTACGTAAGCCCTCCCCGCCGGTTTGTTATACGCGACTGCGACGGGAGATTGGTTCCCAACCCAATAAAGCGGGACGAAAGTCGCGAACTGACTAGCTAATGTTGCCCCAGCGGGCCCCTTCTCGATGTGATCGCCAACAATCTCGCCAACGGTGTACATCCACAACCCCAATTTCAGGAAGTGGAGCCCGCTTTTCTCGATCCGGGAGAGCGGCAAACGGCGCCGAAGGCAATGTCTGGTACCAGTAAGCGACGCTAGCAAGATCCAACGTGAGACAGTTGGCATGCCCGTGCTCGATGGAGGCTCGGAGCGACTTCGTAAACCGGATCGGATCTTCCAAGTGGAATCGGTACACATGCGTGCGGCCTAGCCAACCAAATCGAGGCGAATCATTTTCTCGACCAGGAGCGCGCGCAGTGCCGAAGTAGGGGTGCAGATACTTCTCATCTGGGCACCAACTCTGGTTAAAGTAGTCTTCAGTTCCCGTTCCGTGGGCAGACCCGGGCCAATCCTCTCCATCCACCAAAAACATGTCGTCCCCCTCGCCATACCAAATCGGAGACGGGCAGTTTACGAAGTAATTGACGCCGACGAAGTGACCCTTGCCTTGGGGCTCGCAAAATACATAGTTGAACTTGTCGGTGGGATTATTGGAAAACTCTCCGAGAACTGCCCACTCATTTTCCCGGTCACCGAAGTCGCTCTCCGGTTGCGTCAATTCCTGCCGGTACTGAGCGTGAAACCGTCCCTGATCATCCGGAATACTCGCGTGGCTTTCGTAGTCGATGTAGTAGTAGAAGTGCGGGCACGGCTCTTCGCTATCATTCTCAATCGTGATTCGAGCCCCAGCCCCGAACGGCATCGGAAAGTAGCAAACCAAGGCATTGCCTTCCTTCGGCGCGGCGGCTAGCGGCAACGAAACCCAATTGTATTTCATGCCCCAGCCCTGGCCAAAGAACTCTCCAATCGGACTTTCCACGCTCGGATGTTCTTGACCGTCCCAATAAGCGCGCAGAATGAGATTACGGCGGGCGAGCGCATCTTGGCTCGACAGCGTCACCCAGATGTGCTTGATGATCCCGGCCCCTTCGATCACGGCGAGATCCTTCGTCTCTCCCGCACCGATCGGAATGAAATCAGCATTTCCCCCCGATCGGTCGAAACTCGAGATTCGCTTACTTTGCGCGTCGACTATTTGCGCTAGATGCGCCATCGGTCCGATACTCATCTTTGCCTTTATCCGTTCAGTTCTTTCGCCTTTTCGATATCCAACTTGGCGGGAATTCGCACCAAGAAGGTGGACCCTTTACCAACTTCACTATCCACCCAAATTTGGCCCATGTGAACGCGATCCACCAAGTGCTTCACCAAGAACAAGCCGAGGCCCGTTCCGTAGATCTTACGGTTATCATCGTTGTTAACTCGGTGGAACTTCTCAAACACCTTGCCTAGGTGCTCCTTGGGAATGCCTAAACCATGGTCCTGGACACCGAACAAAATCGTATCCGTCTCCGCTTCATAGGTGGCGTGAATAATCACGTCGCCGCCGCCCGGCGAATACTTAATTGCATTGTTCAACAGGTTCGTCAGAATCTGATCTAACTTATCTCGGTCACCGATGATAGTTGCGGGTAGTTCGTTGTGAACCTTTAGCTTCACGTCATGCGTGGTGCTGGCCTGATTCTGAACCTTGGCCGACTTGTCCAGAAGATCCTGAAGGTCAATCTCCGTATAGTCCGGGGTAAGTGATTCTCCCGCTTCAATGCGACTCGTGTTCAACAAGTCATCGATGAGTCGACGGAGGCGGTCGCACTCGTGGACAACGATGCCGAGAAACTCGCGCTGATCCTCTTTACTATAGATATCGTCATCAAGCCCCTCGAGCAAGGTGGAGGAGAATCCCTTAATTGCGGTGAGCGGCGTTCGCAATTCATGCGATGCCATCGCCACGAAACCGGACTTCATGCGGTCGATATTCTTGATATCGGTCACGTCCTGCATGATTACCACCACACCCAGATCGCGGCCATCCTCGCCACGTACCTGAGCCGCTTGGGCCTCAAAAATGCGCTCGGAGTTCGCAATGGTCAGATTCAGATCGCGCTTGCTTCCTTCACCGCCGCGGTGAGCTTCCTCTACTAACGACCACAAATCGTCATTCTGAATCTGATCTTTCGCGCTCTTTCCGATTGACTCTGCTCCGAGACCAAACACGGCTCGGGCAGAGGAGTTGGCTTGAGAAAGCCGTCCCTCGGCGGACACTAGAATGAGAGCAGCATTGAGCGACTCAAAAGTCTGAGCGAGTTCTTCCTTCTCTTCGACAACCTCTCGGTAGAGCTGCAAGTTGGCGATGATGGAGCCAACGTTTCGTGCCATTCGCTCGAGCAGTCGCACGTCCTCGTCGTTGAAATCATCCCCATGCCGCTTGTTGAACGCGTGCAGAACACCGATGGTGTTTCGCTCGGTGACCCGATTCTCCTCGTCTCGCTTTTCGATGACGAGCGGAACTGTCAGACCATTTCGAACATTCAGCAGCCCGAAAGGATCGCGCTGGGTTCTCGGATCGGTCAATGAATCATGGAAAATGATCGGCTCGCCATTCCGGAAAACCTCGCCCGAAACGCCCTGACTGGCGCGAACACGGAACGCTCTCAAGTGCTCTTCGTCTACGCCAAGTGCCGGAGGAATGCCGAGGAGCTCGCCTGATTCCTGATCGTAAAACATGATCACGATCTTCTCGGCCTGCAAAATCATCGCAATACGATGCACCAAGCGGCGCAAGGTCACGTCAGCTTCGCTGAGCGGAGTGACATCGTTTTCCGCCGAGCGAGTTCCCGGCAGATTCTTATCGGTTTCCAGCTGGTTAACGCGTTCTTGTAGCTCGCGAACTTGCTTTCGCAGCCTCTCGTTCTCGTCTCCCCCTCCGGGGGCCATCACCGCATCAGTAGACACGCGGGAATCGTACCTTTTCAGCCTGCCTCTCGCACACCTCTTTCGGAAGCTATAATGACTTGATTCTTCATCGGGAGGGCGTTTCTTACCGTCAGGTTCATATGGATTTTGTGCGAGGGCTAGAGCAATTACCGCTATTCCCCCTGAATACCGTTCTCTTTCCGTACGCGAGCATTCAACTTCACGTATTTGAAGAACGCTATCAGTCGATGGTACGTGACTGCATCGCCGCTGATGCTCCGTTTGGGATTGTCTTGATCCGTAGCGGTTTTGAAGTTGGCGAAATCGCGGATCCTTACCGGGTTGGGACCGCCGTTCGCATCAAGGATGTCCATAACTACGACGACGGACGGATGGATATCTACGTTCAAGGCGAGCGACGATTCCGGATCCGACACCTGGACGATCGCGAGGCTCATCTCATTGGCCTTGTTGAGCCGGTTGAGGAAGAACCCGTCTCCGACCCCGACCGTGCCGCATTTCTTTTGGAGCAGGCTCGCGAAGAGTTTGAAGTCCTGGTGCAAAGATTGTTTGAACGACAGGAGTTTGGTGTGCAAGTAGTTTTCCCGCCTGACCCTGTTGCACTTAGCTTTACCATAGCCAACTTGCTCAGCATGGAAAACATCAATAAGCAACGGCTGCTGGAGACGACTGACACCATCGAACGGTTTGAGGCATTGCTGCCGGTCTTGCGCACCCATATCATGGATGCTGATCAGCCGAATTACTACCGAATCGACAGCCAAGAGCTTCGGGAATGGATCAGCCCCAATTGAACAACAACCGTCGGGGCATTATTCTCGCGGGAGGGGCTGGCACCCGTCTCCATCCTCTCACTCTGAGTGTCAGCAAGCAGCTCATGCCGGTTTACAACAAGCCGATGATTTACTATCCGCTAAGTGTTTTGATGCTGGCGGGGATTCGCGAGATCCTGATTATCACCACTCCGGAAGACCAACCGCAGTTTCGGCGATTGTTGGCCGATGGCTCGCAGTGGGGGCTCGACATTCAGTACGCGGTTCAGCCCGAGCCGAAAGGGTTGGCCCAGGCATTTACAATTGGTGCGGATTTTGTTGGGGATCATCCTTCGGCCCTAATTCTTGGCGACAACATTTATTACGGTCACGGGCTGGTGGACCAGTTGCATCGCGCGGATCAACGGATAGAAGGGGCGACGGTGTTCGCTTACTACGTGCGTGATCCTGAGCGGTACGGAGTGGTGGATTTTGATGCCAGCGGTAAAGCCCTCACGATTGAAGAAAAACCGACCCAACCGAAGTCCAATTACGCCGTTACGGGACTGTATTTTTATGATCGCCAGGTTTGCGGGATTGCGCGAGACCTTCAGCCCGGACCCCGAGGCGAATACGAAATTACGGATTTGAACCGGAAGTATCTGGAGGCCGGAGAGCTTTCCGTGGAGATATTGGGGCGTGGGTTTGCTTGGCTAGATACCGGCACCCATGCTTCCCTCCTGCAGGCGGCAAACTACGTGGAAACGATCGAGACCCGCCAAGGTCTGATGATTTCATGCCCGGAGGAGATAGCCTACAACCAGGGCTTTATTTCGTCTGATCAACTGTTACGGTTGGCTCATCCACTGGCAAAGACCGAGTACGGCATTTATTTACAAAATTTGGTGAAGTAATTATTGCCCGCCGTTCAGGATTTGGCTATAAGATGAATAAGCAAACACGCTTGATCGGAGAAAATCCATGATAACCGCAGCGGCAATTTTTCTTTCATTCGCAGTCCAGCAAGAGGCGGCGGCAACGACTCAAGCACCAATGCAGTTCCGCTTGGAATGCAAAGTCGTGGAGGTACCAAACATTAAGGGCCCTGAAATTTCGGTATCACCCATCGAGCCCAAAGTGACTTTCGCGGCAACAACCAAGCTTGTGACGAGTCCGATGATTCGGACTCTGGAGTCAATGGCAGCTTCGACAAGCATCACCGATCAAAACGGAAACGGTGACAAGCTGTGGTTGCTTCCCAGCCGAACGAAGGACGGTCGCTTTGGATTGTCAGTGGAAATCTCGAATACACGGAACGGGACAACGATCACTCAAAAGGTAAACGTCAAATTGAACGCTCAGGAATGGGTGCAGATCATCAGCAAGTCAAGAAAGCGAGTGGTCACCATCAAGCTTGATCCGGTCCTTGACTAGACACACCTCCGTGGGCCACCCCAAATTCCCCGAACCAGTGCCGAGCCATGCTTAGATCAACTCCGTCGATCCCGCGCCACCAGTTGAGGGGATAGCTCCAATCATTCTTGGATGGCTTTGGCGGCGGAGCCTTTTCCCAAGTTGTTCGCTGCTTTTGCCACACCGCAGGCGTTCCCCTTACCCGAAGAATTCCGCAGTATCCCAGAACCTCCAGGATGGACCGGCGAGCCACGTCGTTTTCTTTGATGAGGGGAGCAATCGCCTTGACCGCATCCGACGCGCGCGCCGATTCTGGCAATGCCGTCAAAGCGTCGAGAATCAATGCCAATTGTTCAGCCCCTGCGGCTACCGACGGGGAGATTTCTAGCCGAGGAAACTGCTCCAGATCGAAGGCAATAAATGAGGGATGGTCATGCCGCACTCCGGCAAATTTGTAGCGTTCGAAGTTGAAGACACTGTAGTCAACTTCATCAGACTTGTACTGCCCGCACCGGTCACACGCATGTTCACCAAAATATATGTGCGCCCGTAAAGGCAAGCCGTTGGCATAGCTGGCCAGGGCCGATCGGTGGACGGGACTTTGGCGCCCGATACCATCCAGGAATGCCCGAGCAACTTTACTTTGCGCGGTCTTCTTTACGGCGGTGATGGCCCGGGTCACGACTGCACGGTGCGACAAAGTCTCGCTTGGAAACATAAATCCGTGCGCCTCAGCGAAGGCTCGATCTTCGGGGGAAATGAGCGGCTCATCCCTCCAGCCAGACGTCGTCCAATAGGTGTCGAAGAGTATTTTTAGGGGGTCTTTGTCGTACAAGCAATCTCCTAAACTTCGCGTTTACTGGTCGAGCAATCTTTCCCATTCGATGTCGGAAATGCCAGTTCATCCGTGCCGAGACCTATCGGCAAAGTGTTGATCATCGAAAAGACTTCAGAGCGTCTAGGCCCATTTACAGACCGATAACGGTGAAAATTTGGACAGCCGCGCCCTCTACACCGCCAATGGAGGAGGAATCAAATCGAATGTATTGAAAAAGATCATTCGATCCTCTGGATCCGGCATGTTTTCGCCTATTTCCTTCGCTTGCTGGTAATGTGCCCTCGCTGTATCGGTTTCCCCGCACTGCCACAGATACCATGCCCGGACGGCATGGGCAAACGCCTGTTCCCATTCAGCACGATCTGCTGGCGACAAGGCGTCGTAAGCCCGCTGAACGAATCCTTCGCTCATCTTGGTTAACCCGATCTTTAGCAAGGCCGCCCCGGCTAACAGATCCCGAGCAGGAAACTTTTCTGAGTCTCCTACCGCGGTCCAATGATAGACGGAGGCCATCGCCGTTGCCAGCAACTCTTCGGATTCCTCCGCCGTTAACTCTGCCGACTCAATCAGATTCCAACTACGGTTATTCGTTATAGAACCTAATTTTCGATGAACATCTACATCAATCATAACTTCGTGACCAAAAATGTTGTGACACTTTCGGCTAGCAATGTCGCGAGGAGGTTGCAGCCTTTGGACGTCGCCGCCAAGGTCCCCGGCGTGCTGAAGTTGGCGGCTGTGTAAACAAATCCCTTGGCCCCAACCGAGGAAAAGCCCTTGATCGCTACGTTCAAGGGCCTTGGAGACTTTGTCTTATTGGTTGCGACCAAGGTTATGAGACGGCCGTTGGCGGT
>CANFJD010000024.1 GCA_947447315.1 Fimbriimonadaceae bacterium | reverse complement strand
CGGTACGCGCTAATGCCGTCATGCCGCCCAATCTCGCCAGCGGATACCGAATCCACGACCTTGGCGGTTACGACTCCCTAATCGATAAGGGAGTCGTCGCTCAACTCGGCGAAATCGACGGCGGCGACGCGGCTCCGCCCGCCAATGGCAACATGATGTTCATCAAGCCTCGCGCGCTGCGGAACCTCGATCCGCTACGCAAATTAGGCGTGAGCTTCGCCTACGCTCCCCAAAATGGAGCGGTCGAAGGCATCGAAATCGACGGTACCCGTCTAGAAAACACGGGCGGTAACGTCGAAATCATCGACGAAAACTGCCAAGGCATCACCATCAAAGCCACCGGCCCCGGCAAACTCACCCTCCGCGATCGTGCGCCCCTCGGATGGTTGAGAACGGTTGATGGAAAAGTCTCTGAAGCCAACGGAGAGTGGCTCACCGCCGACCTGCCCGCTGGCGAACAAACCGTCCACTTCTGGTACCAGCCTAAAATGTGGATGATCGGTGTCCAAGCCACCGTCATCGCGCTCATCGTCGCGTTCGTGATCGCTTGGCGACTCAAGAAAGCGCCGTCACGAAAAGTGGCGGAAGTACTCGCGGAAGAAGCCGTCTGAGTCCACCGTATCCGCAATCCGCTGAGAACCTGCGCCGATCGCGAAAGTCGTTTCCCCGGCGTCACCCACCGATACCTGGCCCGAAACGTAGCTACATAATTCCGGCCGAAAGATCAGCGCCGCCGCCAGCGGATCGTGAAACGTAATGTGGTCCGCGCCCGAAAACCACTTCGACGCCATCGCGCGAATCGAAGTAAACCGGGGATCTGTAAACTTCGCCTCCACTTCGGAGGGAGTCATCTGGCACTTCATCGTCACGTCCAGCCCCACGCTCAGATGGTCATTCAAAGCCCCATAAACGATTCGCGTGGAAGCCGGATCGACAATGCAGTTCCATTCCCGGTGGTCCGCCCGCCGAAAAGACCCCGCCATCGACACAATCGCCCGGCAAAGGGAAGGGATATCCGGATCGAGTTCCAGCAAAGCCGCGATGTTCGTCAACGGCCCCACCGTCAATAACGTGATTTCGCCCGGTCGAGACCGAATCGTAGACTGCAAAAACTTAACCGCGTCACTCGGAAAATCGAGCGACCCCGCTCGATGCTCAATCGCCGCAAAATGCGGCACATTCGGCTGTCCGGGACCCGATCGCGGTTCCGAAATGCCAGCGTAGATGGGCACATCTGACCGTCCAAAGTCCTTGCAAACCACCCGACAAATCGCTGCCCGCTGTTGGGTATTTCCCGAAACCGTCGTGATCCCTGCCAACTCGCAATCCGGGTTCGCCAGCAAATACGCCAACGCCACCGCATCGTCAATATCCGAACCCGGATCCGTGTCCAGCAGAATGGGCGTCATGTACCCGCTATTATAGAAAGAATGTTAGAAACGCCGCTATTCGGGAGGTTTCAAAACGAAGGGAGCCGTCTCGCGTTTTTGCCCCCCGACATCTACCTGGCAATGATGCGGGGCACCCTCATTCTTGGCGTTCTCTTCGTCCTCAATGGCATCACCTTCTTACTCCCCATGGTGTATCCCGCCTGGTGGCTAATGATCGGCACCTTGCTCCTCGGTGCCGGAACCCTTGCCGCCTTCTCCCTCCACAGCGTCGTCTTCAACGTAAAGGAGCGGCAATACCGCCGTCGTCAAGGCCCCGGAATGTTTCCCAAACTCAGCACCGGCACCTTCGACCAACTCGATGCGGTGGTACTCATCGCCGAGCCCAACGCGTCGCTGGTGCTCAATGGCGTCACCTATCACCTCGTACTGCACTGGAAGGGCAACGCCGAGCCAAGCATGCTCCTCCAATCCGATACCCGCAGTCTGGGAACCGGACAACCCCTCAATGCCGCTGCGTACAACATTCAGCAGGTCGGCATAAAATATGCCGCCGCCCTCGGAGTGCCGTTCTACGACAATGCTCACTTTGCTGGCAAAAACCCCGTTCCGCTTTTGAAGTCTTAGCCGTCACCAACATGCCAGAAACCAACCCGTATCAATTCCTCCGCCAAGCCGACCCAAAATTCGGCCCGCTCATCGACCGTTTCGGTGAACTACTTCTTACCACCGATGAAGTGGGATTTCATAGCTTCGCCAGCAGCATCATGGGTCAGCAACTTAGTGGTAAAGCTGCCGCCACCATCTCCCAACGCACTCGCGATGGACTCGGTTGTGGCGACCGATTCACGCCGGAATCTCTCGCCGGTCACACGGCAGAGTCGCTGCGTCCCTTCGGCGTCAGCCGCCAAAAGGCTGGTTACCTCTTGGACTTGGCCGAGCGAACACTCCGAAACGAAATCCACTTCGACCGCTTCTCGGCGATGGAAGACGAAGCCATCATCGAAGAGCTCATAAAAGTGAAGGGAATCGGCCGCTGGACCGTCCACATGGTCCTCATGTTCGATCTCGCCCGCCCCGACGTCCTGCCTACCGAAGACATGGGTATCCAAGAAGGTCTCCGAATTCTAGACGGCCTCGAATCGCGTCCCAAGCCAAAAGAGATGATCGCCCGCGCCGAAATCTGGCGTCCGTTTCGCAGCTACGCGTGCCTCTACCTCTGGAAGTACAAAGACAATCAGTAACAAGTGGCCCACTGACGACGTCAGTGGTAAAGTTCCAGCCATGCCGCGCCAACAATGGAGCGCATGAAGAAAAGGAGAATCCCACCGACCAAAGTCGGTGGGACAACACGAAAAGGCTTAGCTTCCGAATTCGAGGTGCGAAAGCTCCTCGGGCGTCAACTCAATCTCCGCCGCCTGCAAGTTATCCTGCAACTGCTCGACATTTCTCGGACCAATCAGGCCAAAGATGTTGCCCGGCTGATTCAATGTCCAAGCCAACGCCAACTGAGTCGGACTAACGCCCTTCTCCTTTGCCAGAGATTCCAGTCGCTCACGGCGAGCAAAGTTGTCTTCGCTACCGTACACCCGCATGATGTCGGCATTGTCGTTTTCTAGGCGGGCAAAGAATCCGCCGCCACCGCTGGACCAGCTGAACACACCTACTTCGCCATTGGCATACCAAGCTCGATCCTCAGGTGAGGCTGCGTAAGCGCCCGTCCACATCTCGTCTCGCGGATAAGCCAGCGAAAGATTTGGGCTCGAAATACTGAATCCCTGCAGACCGTGCTTCGCCGCATATTCATTTGCGGCGGCAATTCGGCTTGCCTTCCAGTTGCTACCGCCAAATGCCTTGATTCGGCCTGCCTGAAGGTGCTCGTTTAGCCACTCCACGATCTCGCCGATCGGAACCTCTTCGTCATCGCGGTGAAGAACATAAAAATCGGAGTAGGACACTTTCGCGCGCTCCAGATTGCCACGAATCTGCTGGTCCATCACTTCCTTGGTTACCTGGCGCCATTCGTCGCCCGGGCGTCCATAGTGGTGGTGATTACCCTTATCAAAGCGGAACAACGCGTCCTCACCACGCGCGGCGTAATAGCGACCCATCAAAAGTCCAAAACCTTCTCCGTAGTGGTAAGAGTTGTCGATGGTATTGCCACCCGCCGCCCGGTAGGCATCAAGAAGCTCAAATGCCTTTTCGTCGTCGTTCTGCGGTAGCGGAATGACTCCCATAACTAAGCGGGAGATGGGTTTGTCAAAATGGGGAATTGTTCCGTACTTCATCGGGCCGCGCTAAGTTTGGCACTTATCACGCTGGCTTGTCCGCTTTCCGCGTCGGAAAAATTTACGCAATCCCTAAGCTTTCTTCGAAACCGTTCATTACGTTAAACGCGTGGACCACTTGGGCCGCCCCGCCTTTTCCGTTGCGGTCGATCATTACCTGTACCGTCAGCAAACTCACCTCGTTGCCGGGAGTGTATCGGAGCCGATAGAGCCCGCGCGCCGTATCCTGGACCAAGTCAATTGCCCAAACCGATTCGTCGTCGTGCCGCACGTAAAACGAACGGCCGTACCGCTCCTCAAAGGCGTTGTCCAACTCACTAGCGTCGTCTGGCGTTCGAACCGGGACCAAAACCGTCGCCGCCACCGCGGAACCCAAATCCTGTGCCACGGTATCCAATACCAAGTCGCCGTTGTAACCGAGTCGCGCCAATTCCTCCCGCAACTCGTCGCGTGAAACATCTTCACTGAGTTGCACCACCGGCTCGTCGGCAATGAGTCCGGCGAGCGCCAAGGGAGCGAGGGCAATCAGTGCCGCCGTTACTGGCGCCGATGGGACATTAACTCGGTCGGCGCAAACCCAAGGGTTGTTATCCGCAATTTCGATCAGCCCGGTGCATTCGCAGTCGGGCTGACCCACGGAAATGGAGCGCGACCAAGACCCCACCGCAAACTCGATGTCGCGAAAGCTTCCCGTCAAGATCTCCACTACATACGGGTGACCACCGAAAGCCGCCTCCAACTGCGGTGCTTCACGATTCTCACCCGGGATGCGGATGGAGATGGACTTCCCGATCACCAAATAACCCCCAACTATTTCGTCCGGGTGATGATGATTTTCGCCGTGATGTTCATTGGCTTGCCATTGGCCGCTGGCCCGCCAGCACCCGCTGGCATGGCGACATTCATGGTCAAGTTACTATCAATCAGAGAACCATCTGCCATTTCCACGTAAGACACTCCACTCCCTGACATCGCGCCCATTCCAGTCATCTTCATGGACGACTGAATTACCGCAACCGATTTCCCTCGGTAGCTAGTGATCTTCACCAACTTGTATGTCGCGTCAACGGATCCCCCTTGGCCCGCCGCCGCTCCGAGCGAGGTCTTACCGGTCCAGGTACCGCCAATCGGAATCGGTTTCGCAGCAAAGTTCATCGAACCCCCGGGGTTCGCGTTCATGCCGTCCACCGTTTTGCCCAGCGTATCCACCGACATGGACGCTGTTTGCATCTTCTGTCCGGTAGCCATGGTCTGCCCATTCATCGTCGGGGGGGACATCGTCAGGTCCACCTTCGCGATTCCGTTTTTCACCGATTGAACCTTCTGGGTGTAGCTCATCGAGATATTCATCTTTTGGCCCCCAAACGCGGTGTTCGTATCCACCTTGTAGGCCGTTTCTTTCCCCGCCTGATACTTGACCTTAAACAAGTAACCATTGCCCGATTTCGTGACCTGAGCCGGAGAAAGTGCCGCCGTCGCGAAAAGCGAGCCAACTACTAAGGATTGCGCCAAGAATCGTGCCATTACTTGATGCTCATTACGGTGATCGTGTAGATAACGTTCGTCTTGGCCGGGACCATTGGCTCGCGTCCGAGTGGTCCATAGGCTGCCAACGGCGGAATATCCAGCCGGCGGGTTCCCCCGACCAGCATGCCCACGATGCCCTGATCAATCCCGGGAATCACTTCGTTCTTGCCGACCGTAAAGGTCCACTTGCCCTTGTCAATCTCGGTTTTTCCGTCCGCCAAGGTGCCGCGGTGCTGAATGGTAACCGTATCGCCCTTCTTTACGGCTTTCCCGTTTCCAACCGCAATGTCCTTCACGCGCACAACTTTGTCGTCACCTGGCTTCTCAATCTTCAGGAGCTTGATCGTAAAGTACAGGTCGGTGTTTGCCGGGATAGGGCCTTGCCCGGCTGCGCCGTAACCCATTTCGCTGGGTACCGATAGTTTGCGCTGCCCGCCAACTTTCATCCCGATCACGCCCTGCTTCCAGCCTTCAATCACGCCCCCGGTCGGTCCGGCCACGAATGAAAATTCCGGCTTGCCTTCCACTTCGTTGGAGTCAAATTGGGTGCCATCTTTAAAGGTTCCGGTGTAACGCACCGTGCAGTTATCGCCCGCCTTCACAGCCGGTCCGGTGCCCTCCTTTACATCAACAATCCCGAGCTTTGTTAACTTCTCCGAACTGGAGCCAGTGGTCTTCGAAGGAGAATCTCCCTTGGTGGTCGTTTCCGATCCACCCTTACTGCAGCCAACAATAAGCAAACTTACGAAAAGGGTCGGGAGCACAGCCGCTCTCATACCGTTGAATCTACCCGGCGGGGGACCCATTACCATCGCTGGGAAATAACAACGAAACCGCGCCATTAGTTCGGATGTCACGGTGACCCCTTCCCAGGCGGGTACTTTCTTGACAATGGCGAAGGCAGGAAAGACAAAGAAGGAGGCGCAAACTGCCCGGGCAATCGAAAATCGCAAGGTGCGATTTGACTTTGCCATCGATTCCACCACGGAAGCTGGCATCGAATTGCTGGGAAGCGAGGTAAAGAGCATTTTCAACGGTCGGGCTCACTTGACCGATGCCTTTTGCCGTGTACTCCAAGGAGAAATGTGGCTGATTAATGCCGACGTGGAGCCCTATGAAAAGACCTCCATTTTTCAGCACGAGCGTCGACGTGACCGGAAACTCCTACTTCATCGAAAGGAGATCAACACGCTCGAAAGGAAGTCGCTGGAAAAGGGATTTACCATCGTCCCCCTCAAAATGTATTTTAACGAAAAGGGAAGGGTGAAGGTCCTCATTGGTCTAGGCAAAGGAAAAGCCAGCCATGATAAGCGTGACACGATCGCCAAGCGTGACGAGAACCGAGAGGTTGCTCGCGTGCGAGCTGGCCGGATCGACGGCTAGCTGGCCATCGGCCAGGTGCCGCGAAAAACGTATTCAACCGGACCGGTCAGCCAGGCCGTATCGCCCTCCATCGAGACCACGGTCCGTCCCCCCGGAACTGTGACGTTCACCTTTGATTGCAATCTGCCCGTAGCAAAACCGGCCGCAACCGTCGCCACCATTCCGGTTCCGCAGGCCAGGGTTCGTCCGGCTCCTCGTTCCCAGTGCGCAACCTTAACTTCCGTCTCCGAGATCACTTGCGCGAAATGGACGTTCGTTCGGTGCGGATAGCGTGGCAGATTCTCGATCTGCGGACCCAGCCAGTCTAACTCCACCAAATCCACTTGCGGAACGAAAATCACCACGTGCGGATTTCCGACTGAAACTTCCGTCCCATCCAGACCGCTGATCAATGGAGTGTTTAAATTTCCGAGGGTAATGCGCCCCAAATTTATCGTAATCTGGTGATCGTCGGTCGCTCGTGCGCGTAATCGACCGGCTCCGGTTTCCACCGGAAAGTCTCCCTCGGTGATGCCCTGATCCAGTGCGTATCTCGCAAAGCAACGCAGCCCATTGCCGCACATTTCGCTAAGGCTCCCGTCTGGATTCCACATCTGCATGCGCAAGCCGTCGGGGGCATCTAGGACAAGCAGCCCGTCCGCCCCAATTCCCCGGTGACGGTCACACATCTGGACGCTGAGCGAAGCAAAGTCTTCTGGAGGCAAAAATCGACTGTCAACCAGGACAAAATCATTGCCCGACCCCTGCATCTTGATGAAATCAAGGGCACAGGGACGGGCAGATTCTGCAGGCATCAGATCTCGGGCTGGGAAAGAGTTATTCGTCAGAATGGTCGCGTTCTTGTTCGCTCGGGCTGCGGTAACTTCCCACCGGCTTGCTCGGCACAATGCTCGCGATGGCGTGCTTGTAAACCAACTGCGTCGGCTTACCCGGCGAATCCAGTAGCACCGTGAAGGCATCAAATCCCCTAACTTGGCCCTTTAACTGAACGCTGTTCGTGAGGTAGATCGTGACGGCGACGCTTTCTTTTCGTACCTGGTTAAGGAACATGTCCTGAAGATTTATTGCTTTACCCATAATAAATTACAACTCCGGCAGTTGCCGAAATACCTCTTTTAGAGGCATATCAACTTCGCCCACAGCCAAGGAATCGATTACTGTCAGATTTGGTTCCGAACGTAGCCACGTGCGTTGTCGCTTGGCGTACTGACGCGTCGCGGTCACAATTCGTTCTGTAGCTTCGTTAAGATCTAAATCGCCGGCTAGGACCTTCCACATTTCCGCATATCCGATTGCTCGAAATGCCGGGTCTGAAAGTTGGTAACCCGCCCGCTTCAGTCGATCGACTTCCCCAAGCCAATCAGTTTGCATCATTTTGTGCACGCGATGCGTAATATTTCGGTCCAGATCACTTGTCGATGGGACTAAAGCCATCTTCACGATGCGAAATGCTGGGAGATCGATTGGCGGTTGTACGGGCGCATCTAATTTCAGTAGCGCGCGCCGGACGCGAACCGGATTCATGCGATCCACTATGGTGTCTGGCGCTCGACGGTCCAGTTCCGCCAAAAGACCGTCCAAGCCCCCTTCGGATTGGAGGGAATCCACCCGAGAAACGGCGGCTTCGTCGGCTGGCCCCGACATGTCGGCGTAACCCTCGGTCAAGGCGCGAATATACAGCCCGGTGCCACCCACCAGAATGGCGTTTTGCCCCGCATCAAAGAGGGAAGTCAGCTCGGTCGCCGCTTCGCGCACGTACTTACCGACTCCGTAAGTCTCGGTCGGATCCAAGGTATCCATCAGGCGATACCGGGAGGGGAAAGGTGGCTTCCCCGTCCCGATATCGAATCCCCGATACATCTGGAACGCATCAGCGTTCAGGAGCTGCGCGCCGGTTGCTTCGGACACCGTTTCGGCGAGCGAGGTCTTGCCGCTCGCCGTCGGCCCCATCACCGCCAGCAGCCATGGCTTCATGCTCAGAACTTAATGATCGAAGTGATGTCCAGCGGAGCCAGAGCACCTCGACCATCGAGAAATTCCAACTCAATCACGCATCCAAGTCCCACCACTTCGCCGCCCAGACGAGTAACCAACCGTGCCGTTGCCGCTGCCGTACCGCCGGTCGCCAAAAGATCATCAACAATGTAAACCCGTTGCCCCTCTCTAACGGCATCAATATGCATCTCCACTGTGTTGGTCCCGTACTCCAGCGCGTATTCTTCCCGGATTCGGTCGTAAGGCAATTTCCCCGGCTTTCGCGCCAATACAAAAGGCTTCTTCAGAGAAAGTGAAATCGGCACCCCGAAAATAAAGCCGCGGCTCTCAATCCCAACGATGACATCGGCTCCTTTTTCCGCCGCGTCGGCGGCGAGCAAATCTACAATCTGCTGAACTGCCTCCGGATTTTCCAGGATCGGAGTGATGTCCTTGAAAAGAATTCCTGGCTTAGGAAAGTCAGGGACATCTCGGATGAGGGCAGCGGCAAGAATTTCGGTCATAGCGGTCTCACATTATGGTGCCTAGCCCCGGTCTGGCTCGGGGCATTCGACGATCAGGGCTCAACCGGCTGGCCGGGTTCCCAACCTTTTTCACTCGCCAATGTGAGCGGAGTCACCGTCATCGGTCGATCGACGCGAATCTGGCAGCTAAGCCGGAACTCACCCAACACCCCATCTTCTTCTAGGCATTGACGCTCGCTGGCGTCGATCGGGGGCTCTTCCGATGAAAACTTTACATTGCAGGTGGTGCATCGCGCCTGACCGCCGCATCGGTGGCTGATGTCGATGCCGCTATCTTCAATTGCCAGAACCAGCTTTTTCCCTTCCGGAATGTCAAATGTTCCGCGGCCGGGAATGGTGATCGGGTGAGTTGCCATGACCGCCAATGTTACACCGTTTCAGTGAGAGCCGGGGCACTCAATTCAACAAAAACTGAAGGCGGGATAATAGAATGTGGTTCAAGAATCTCGCTTGGTAGACCTCTTTCTGGAACTCTTAGCGTTCAATGCCCCCGCCCGGCAAGAAAAGCCCATCGTCGCATTCACGAAGGCCTTGCTCGAATCCGAAGGGTTTTCGGTCAGGGAAGACAATGCCGCGGCCGCAATCGGTGGAAACGCGAACAATCTGATCGTCCATCTACCGGGTACTGAACCTACCGCCCCCAGGGTCTTTCTTTCTGCTCATTTCGACACCGTCGAACCCACGGAAAATCTTGTCGTCTCCGAAGTCGATGGCATCTTCCGCAGCGCCGGGAACACGATTCTGGGAGCGGATGACCGATGCGGTGTCGCTGCTGCCATCGAAGCTCTCCGCTGCCTACGGGATAGTGGCGAACCGCACGGCGATGTTTTCCTTCTCCTCTCGGTCGCTGAAGAAATCGGATTGCTCGGCGCAAAACAAGTGCCGATTGAAGAATTGAACTTGGATTTTGGGTTTATTCTAGACACCGGTCCACCTGTCGGCACGTTCGTCACCCGAGCCGCCTGGCACGACAAGCTAGAAATAACCGTCCATGGCCGGCCCGCTCACGCAGGAAAAGAACCTGAGCTCGGCATCGATGCCATCGCCACGGCCGCCAAAGCCATCTCAGAAATGCGACTGGGACGGCTGGGACCGGAAACCACCGCGAATATCGGACTGATCACCGGCGGAACGGCGACCAACGTCGTTCCAGCGAAGGTCACCGTGATTGCCGAGGCCCGATCGACCAACGAAACGGAACTCGAAAATCAGATCGACCATATGATTCAGTGCTTCGTGAGTGCGGCTAACTCGAGCGGTGCCGAGGTGTCTGTCCATCATCACCGCCACTATGCTGGATATGTGATCGATCCCGATAGAACCGTCGTGAGAGTCGCCGAAGCCGCCTCGCGCAGCCTGGGTCTCAATCCGGATCACCGGGTGACCTTAGGTGGCAGCGATGGAAATATCTACAATGCCCGCCGACTACCCTGCGTGGTTTTGGCAACCGGGATGGATCACATTCACACGCACGCCGAGCAAATTTCTCGTGCCGATCTCGTACTAACCGCAAAAATAGCATTGGAATGCTTGCTGCAATCTGCGCGAGTTCGCTGATGCGGTGCTATAGTTAACTCGGGCTGAGATGCCCGTCAAGGAAGAAGAATGAACAAGCTAGCTTTGGCTGCGTTAGCCGCCGTAACCGTCGTTCCTGCATTCGCACAGTCGACCGATTCGAACAACATTTCGCTTCGTGTTGGAGGATTTTTCCCCACCGACAGCCAGGCTAAGAAGACGTCGAAGACGTGGTTGGCCGTGGGCGGAACATACACCCTTAAGTACGGTGCCGTGACCAAAGATTCGGGCTACTCGGCGGACTATGCAATTTCGCTCGACTACTACGGTCGCGGTGACTACCGGGCCCTTCCGGTGCTGATTAACTACGTCGGCCACCTATCGCCGAAGCTGTATTACATTGGCGGCGTTGGTGTTTCGTTCAGCCGTTACTCAAATGGTTCAGGCACCAAGTCGGAAACGAAGCTTGCTTACGCTATCGGTGCCGGATTCACGGTCATCGAGGGCCCCCAGCCAATCTTCGTCGAAGCCCGATACTGGGGCAACGACGAAAGCCAGCTGAGCGGCTTCGGCGTATACGCTGGTATTCGCTTCTAAACTCACCTCTGTTGAGTAGACCTAGGAACGGGCGATTGTATCGCCCGTTCCTATTTTAAGTAAACATTTGCCGTCCCCTAGCGTTCAGGCTAGTGATGAGGACAAAGTCAGCGGCTGGAAAGTTTGGCGGCGACGTGCGCATGGATGTGTTATCCGGCGCAGTCGGAGTCACTAGCGCGCGTCTGGGTCACGCCAATCCGGCTCGAGAATCCGTCATTTTGAAAACACGGCCGTCTCTCAGCGAAGTCGATGAAGCAACGCTCCTAGACCGTTGTCGTCGCCACGATTATGAAGCATTTGGAAAACTTGTCGATGCGTACGAAGCCCGAATCTTTGGCTTCGTCAAGCGAATGGTTTCTTCCCCGGAAGAAGCCGCCGATGTGACCCAAGAAGTATTCATCAAAGCGTTCCAAAACATCCACCGGTTCGACGGTCGTGCTTCGATGCGCACTTGGCTCTTCCGCATAGCGCACAACCTCTGCATCGATCGAGCGCGTAAGTCTGATCGCAGCATCCACGAGGTGTCGTTGGAAATGGATGTAGAGACCAACGAGACGCAGGATATCCCCGATCACCGATGGTCCCCCGATGACATCCTCTTGAACGACGAATTGATGGAAGTTGTGGAAGGCGGGATTGGAACCATGAGTGAAAAATTAAGGTCAGTCCTCCTACTGCACGATAAAGAAGAAATGAGCTACGAAGAAATTGCCGCTTTGCTCACCATTCCGGTTGGCACCGTAAAAAGTCGGCTATTTTTGGCTCGCGGTCATTTACAATCCGTAATCTCGGCGTATCTGGACGGAGGGAAGAAATGAAGAAACTTGAGGACCAATCGACTCCAAACCGACCGGATCAGGGCGGTGGCATGTCGGTCTCCGAGCTCGTCGGCAACCTCAAAGAAGAATCGCTCAGCCTTGCGTGGCGGAGCAACCTCAACGAAGCCCTTCGGGCCGAGAGTCTCTTCCTACAGCGGCGTAAGCGAGTGTTTTTCTGGTTACGCCCCGCAGCTGGGTTAGCCTTTGCCGTGAGCCTTGCGGGAGTTATGTTTCTTCACTCCGCCGCGGACACCACTAGCACAAGTTCGTTGGAAGCGAAAATGATTTCTGAATTTCGGTCGGCCGCGGCGACTGCGGAAGTAGCCGGGCCCACCGCGATAGGAAATATCGGATTAGTGTCAACCGGTACCAAGGCGTCTAACCACGTGCGGGACGATGAGATGTGGAACCAGTTGGTGGATGAAAATTCGATCTCTCTCTGAAGCGTTTTCGCGGAGCAAGTCTTCGGTCCGACGGATCTTTGTCGCAAGCGTTGTGTCTGCCGTCGCTATCAGTTCGGCATTCGCAGAAGATTCAACTTCGCAGGTTCTCAGCTTTGCCCTCCAAAGCTACGGGACGCACCGTTACGTCGGTGTGCGGACTGTTGAGTTCCGACGTGATGGAACTGATAAGAAGCGAATCGAATACGTGACCGTCGACGGACGGCGTTCGCGCACCGAATTCCCGCCGGACTCCGATGAGGCTGGTCAAATTGTCGTCGAAACCGCCGATGAACGGCGAGAATTCTTTCCAAAGCAAAATATCATTCGAATTTCTGGCGGCCGGGAAAATGAACTCACGCGCATGGCCGAATTCATTCGGCGGATGGGGGATAGGGTTCGCGTTAAGGAGACGGGTGCTCGCGTTGTGGTCGGCCGGCGCGGTCGCGAAGTTTCCATGACGGATCCCGACGGAAATGTCCGGCAAAGATTGGTCGTCGATGATGCCACGGGCCTTGTGTTAAAGCGAGAACTATTCGACTCCGTTGGCACGGTCGTCGCCCGATTCGAGTTCACTCGCCTAGATTTTCGCGACCGAATTGACCCCCGTCTTTTCCGCTTGGCTCGTAAAGGGGCCAAAGTAGTTCGTCCGATCGATGACCTCCGCACCATCATCGCCGGAACTCCATTTGTGCTCACCGAGTTTCCCGTGGAAGCCCGCTTTAAGCTGGAATTCAGTCGTATCCTCAACCCGCCCGAAGGAAAGGTACTCCTCCAGTTGTATAAGGGCGACGAAGGTCGTGTGAGTCTGTTCCAAACCCTCGCCGAGGTAGCTCCTGGACAGTTGCGCCGGTTCGGTCGCGAAGAAGTGAAGACGCTTTCCTGGCGAGACAAAGATCGGTACTTTGCCCTCGTCGGTAACGTTCCGTCCGCAACGCTCGAGCGATTAAAGCGTCTAATAGTGATAACGCCCTAGCCATCGCCAGATGGCTTTTGGCGAAATACGTAGACGGGTATAAACTATTTAGTGGCGAGCCAGGTTCAAAAGAAAAGATCATCGGCACGGCCAAGTCCACCTCCGCGTCGTCCCCTGGTCAGGTTTGTTAAGCGGTTTCTGGCCGGCACGCTCATATTGCTACTGTTGCTCGCGATTCCCGTGGTGGTGACCTTTATCATCCTCACCAAGGACGTTCAGTCGGAAATGAGCTCGGTTGAAGATCGCCTCATCGTCGCCGACAGCAATCCGTCGGTGATTGTTGCGGCCGACGGCACCGAGCTTCTCAAGATTTCCGAAATGTATCGGAAGCCATTCTCCATCGATGATGTTCCTCCGATGGTTCAGGATGCCTTCGTTGCCGCTGAAGACCGCCGATTCTGGACGCACAGCGGCGTAGATCCCATCGGGTTGGTTCGCGCCGCTTTCGTCTCCGCTAAAGATCGAAGGGCATCTCAAGGAGGCAGTACGATGACGATGCAGATCGCCAAGCAATTGGTGAACGGTGGCGATAAAACCCCTGAGCGAAAAGCCCGCGACATCGTTTTGGCGCTAGAACTCGAGAAGCGCAAAACCAAAAAGCAACTTCTTGAGCTCTATCTTAAACTGGCCTACTTCGGGGAAGGCGCGTTCGGGCTAGCTTCCGCCGCCGACGTTTACTTCGGCAAAGAGATTAATCAACTCACCCTCAGCGAAGCCGCCATGCTAGCGCGTTGCGTTCGTCGTCCCAGTGACCAGAATCCTGAAGTCAACTACCGAAAGGCAGTTCAAAACCGTGATGTCGTCCTTGGCGTGATGAAGGAAGAGGGCATGATCACAAACGGCCAGTACAAAGATGCTGTCCGCGATCGCCCTGCGGTTAAAACCACCCATTATAAGGCCGCGTTAGCCCATTCGCGTGCCCCCTACTTCGTCGACCACGTGCTGAAGGTTGTACGAGATGAATTTCCTGATATCGACTTGAAGAAAGGTGGCTACCGGATTGAGACCACTCTCCAGCCAGACGTTCAGCAGATTGCTGATAATGCGGTTCGCGAGACCGTCGCTCAAAATCGAGCCAGCAAAGTAACCGCGGGAGCGTTCATTCTCATTGATCGAAATGGCGGCATTCTCGCCGAGGTTGGGGGGCAAGACTACTCCACGCAGAAATTCAACGTCGCAACGAGTGGCACCCGCCAACCAGGCTCCAGCTTCAAGCCAATTGTCTACTCGGCCGCATTGGCCACTGGTGTGATCCACCCTGGGCAGATGATTTCGAACGCCCCCATCTCGATGGATCAGGGACCGGGGCAGCCGCCCTGGCGACCCCAAAATGGCGGGAAAAATGAAAATGCGCCGTTTTACACCATCGATCGCGCAATCGCAAAATCCATAAACCGTCCGGCTCTGCATGTTTACTTCGACACGGGGCGAGAAGTTGTCGTGGATTATGCGCACAAGGTGTTTGGACTCACCCAAGATATTCCTCCGGTGGCATCGCTGCCGTTAGGTGTCATCGCCGCCAGTCCCATGCAAATGGCAGAGGTTTATAGCGTTTTCGCCCTTGGTGGCGATCGCGTCGAGCCCAGCCCGCTGAAGCGGATCATAAGCCCCGATGGCACACTGCTTAAGGATTATCGTCCGATGGTGACCCGAGGCGTTCTGAATGCTGACGTCGTGAAAACGATGGATGGCTACCTCAGGGGTGTCGTTACCAGCGGCACGGGATACAAGGCGATGGTGGTGCCCGATGCCCGTGGCAAAACGGGAACAACCAACGATCACCGCGATGCGTGGTTCTGCGGGTACTCCAACGGGCTGGTCGGCGTAGCATGGGTAGGTAACGTCAAATCGAACAGCCCAATGTCCAGTCGAGTCTACGGCGGCGTGGTCTCAGTGCAGTTTTGGACTGCAGTAATGAACTATGCGGTGCCGAAATATGGGACCAATCCCACGGCCGGAGCCATCTCGGTGCAGAGTCAGCGGGTCAACCTCAATCCAGCGGCGAGTGACGACACCAAGGCCGGCGATCCCGCCGCGACCGATGCCACGAAAATGGATCCAAACGATCCAAACCTTGACGATCCATCCTTCGGAGACCCGATAAATCCCGAGCCAGATCCGGCCGGCATTACGCCTTCACCTGATCTGACCAAGGGAGGAGGCACGGATCCGACCGTTCCCGAGAAGGGCAATCCTGAAAAATCGAATCCAAACGGATCTCCGGAGAACACTATTCCGGAAAAAATGGCGGTCGGAAACAATGCGAGTCCGGTTCCCCCGAAACGGGATCCTCCCCGCCGACCCACCGCCAAAGAAGAAACCATCGATGTGGAGCTATGCGCGGACACCGGAGATCTTGCCAGTCGATATTGTCCCAGTACTGTCACGCGCCGTTACCCCAAGAGTAAGGTCCCTCGGCGAGTTTGCCGGGAACACGGAGGTTAATAATGTCCGTCATCCACGCTCCCGAGGAGCCAAAGATCACGCCACAAATGTGGACATTTCCGGCGGTATTGGCGATGGGGCTCACCGGCTTGTTCCTTCGCCTCTGGTACCTCCAGATTGTCCGCGGTCCTGAATTGGCCGAGGTTGCAGAAAGATCACGCTCTAAAACCGTATCTCAACCTGCTCCACGGGGTTTGATCTACGATCGAAATGGAGTTCTAGTGGCTGGTGTCCGCCCCGAAATCGTCGTAATGGCCGTACCCACGGAAATCAAAAAGCACCCCGAAACCCTCGATCGGTTAGCGCAAATGCTTGGGGTGGAACGCAAAAAGCTGGATAGTAAGTTGCGCGAAGCAAACTGGAACCAAACGGCCGCCACCCCGATTTATTCGGGTGTCGAATATCATCTCGGATCGCGCCTCGCCGAGACCACCGAGGATATGCCGGGAATTACCGTCGAGACCCAACCGGTGCGCTACTATCCAGACGTCACGAGTTTCACCCATGTCCTCGGCTATGTGTGGGTGCCCAGCCCCAATGACGTCAAGCGCATAACGGCGCAGGGGAAAGAGCCAGGGCCCTACGTCGGCAAGCAAGGCATCGAAAAATCCTACGAAACCGACCTGATGGGAATCAAGGGCGGGGAAAAGTTTGAAGTGGATGCCCGCCAGCATCCCGTGCGTTTGGTGGGACGCGACACCCCCGTTCCCGGAAGTCAACTCACCCTCACTCTCGACGCTAAGCTACAGAAGATCGCTACCAGCATGTTGGGCAGTTACGGCTTTGCCGGAAGTGCGGTCGCGCTAGATCCGAAAACCGGTGAAGTCCTTTGCATGGTGAGCGCCCCGACTTACGATCAGACGATCTTCAACAACGGTATCAGCGACGAAGAATGGTCCGCCTTGAACGACAAAGAGCGTCGCCCGCTCATGAACCGGGCCATCCAGACCGCCCTGGCCCCCGGAAGCACCTTCAAAATCCTCACTGCCATCGCCGCTCGCCGGGCCGGGGTTTGGAACCCCGACGAGTCAATCTACTGCGGAGGCGGCTTCAAGATGGGCAAGAAAATCACCAAGTGTCTTCACTTCCATGGCCCGATCAATTTCAAGCACGCTATGGAGGAAAGCTGCAACACCTATTTCTGTACACTTGGCTACCGGATGGGGCGTGAACAACTCACTGCCACCGCCGAAATGGCCGGATTTGGTAGCCGAAGCGACCTCGAAATCGGCGGCGAATCCCGAGGGGATATCCCCAACGAGCGATGGTTACGGCGTGCCCGACCGAAGAATGAGCAGCAGTTCTATCCCGGGGATGTCGTGAATGCCGCCATCGGTCAGGGGGCGGTAAACGTAACGCCACTCCAAATGGCCGATTTGATGGCGCTCGTCGCCAACAATGGCACGTCCTACGCCCCCCACCTGGTCCGTTCGATTCGGGATAGCGACGGAAAGAATGAACGCTTCATTCAGCCAAAGGTTGCTCATCGCATCGAATTGGATGACTACTTCT
>CANFJD010000023.1 GCA_947447315.1 Fimbriimonadaceae bacterium | reverse complement strand
TGGCGGGCGACCAGGATGGGCATCTTCGCGTGGAAGGTGAGGACCACTTGCTCGAACGGGCTGGTGTGGCGGTTTCGGAGCAGATAGTGGATGAGGCCACGGTCTTGGCGATAGCTCTTGGTGCCGGCACCATAGCTGACGCGGGCCGACTGCACGATGCGATCGTCGCCGCCTAGGTAATCGACCAGACGGACGAACCCTTTATCGAGGCACGGAATGGGCTGGTCGAGGATTGCTTCGGCGGTTTCAACAATTGCGCGGGCCATGGATGGGTCTTAGTATGGCTCGCGACCCATTATTCCCAACGATTGGCGAGGATTGAGGCTACTTCCGTGAGCATCGCTTCGTCACTCTCATCGAACTGGTTGACGGTATGGCTATCGATGTCGATTTGACCGAGGAGTTCGCCTTTGCGCTCGATCAGGACGACGATTTCGCTGCGGGTGGTGGTGGAGCAGGCGAGGTAGTTTTCGATTTCGCGGACATCCGGGACGACTTGGTTGGCACGTTCGGCGATGGCAGTGCCGCAGACGCCGCGACCGACGAGAATGACGGTGTGATCGGTCTCAGCGCCAACGTACTCATCGAGGACAAGCGAATCGCCTTCAAGTCGGTACACGCCGCACCAATCATAGCCGGGGAGTTGGGATAGTTGCTCCATGGCGAACTGTCGGATGCTTTCGCCCGCGATGGGAATTTCGACAATGCCGCTGACGAGGGCGAAGGCGTCCTTGCGAGAAATCATGGGAATATTGTGGCCCGGCGTCCATCAGCTAAAATATCTCCGACCGCTCAGCGTGGAGTCCGGCTCTTTTTACAGCAATGAATACGGTGGATTTGACGGTGATCGGCGGCGGCCCTTGTGGGTTGTTCGCGAGTTTTTACGCGGGCCTGCGCGGAATGTCGGTACGGATTATTGATAGCTTGCCCGAGTTGGGGGGGCAGCTAACCGCACTCTATCCGGAAAAGTACGTTTACGACATGCCGGGATTCCCGAAGGTTTTGGCCAAAGATTTGGCCCGCCAGATGATTGAGCAGGGGACGCAGTTTCAACCGGAATTGGTATTGGATGAGACGGCAAGCTCCCTTTCCCAAGTAGACGGACATTACGTGATTACCACCGCGAGCGGGAAGGAGTTGCCGACGCGGACGATTATCATCGCGGCCGGAGCCGGCGCGTTTAGCCCGACGAAGATCGGCATTCCGCGCGAGGAAGAGCTACTTGGGAAGGGCATTTATTACGGCGTGAAGGAGAAATCGGTCTTCGCCGGGAAGAAACTGGCGATTGTGGGAGGCGGCGACTCGGCGTTTGACTGGGCACTGAACCTGCTGGATACGGCATCGGAGATTTCTCTGATTCACCGTCGCGACGTGTTTAAGGCGCACGACGAGAGCGTGGAGCAGGTGAAGAACAGCGCGGTGGAGATGAAGATTTGGTACGCGGTGAAGGAGCTTCACGGCGATGACGTTCTGACGGGCGTGACTTTGGAAAATACGCAGACGAAGGAGACGGAGCACTTTGCCTGCGATGCGGTGATTGTGAATATCGGATTTAAGTCTAATCTCGGTCCGATTAAGGACTGGGGCCTGGAGATTGAGAAGAACCAGGTGAAGGTGGACGAAAAGTACGAAACCAATCTGCCCGGAATTTTTGCGGTGGGTGACGTGTGTGCGTTCCCCGAGAAGCTGAAGTTGATCGCCACGGGAGTCGGTGAGGCAGCAACGGCGGTTTGTTTCGCGAAGACGCGGCTGGATCCGGCGGCGAAGCTGTTCCCAGGTCACTCGAGCGATCGCGATAGCTGAGAATACTTTGCCGATCGGTGCGTATTTGACTCGAAGATTCTGCGCGGTAGCGTCGGATATGATTCGGGTAGGTGGGCGGAGGCAAATTGACCAACTGGAAGTCCAGAGTTTGGCCACTGGGGCTGTTACTAGTTGGGATATTTGTCAGCTCATCCACGGTCGTTACCTCCAAACAGTTTGTCAAGGGGATCGCCGACTACTCACCGGTGAGAGTTACCGAAGCGCAGTTCTCGATCTTTTGGAACGAATGGTGGTGGATGTTTGTAAAGGGATGGCACGCCACCGAGTACGTACTGGTGTTTTTGGCTTTGCGTCATTTGCTGGGGCGGGATAGAACTCTTTTCGCGGTATTGGCGACGGCCATATTTGCCGCGAGTGACGAGATACACCAAATTTGGGTACCTCGTCGCGGCGGTCGGGTAAGCGACTGGCTGATTGATTTACTCGGAGTGAGTTTTTGCTTGGTCTGGCTGAAATTGGGAAAGCGGGACTCGATGAGTGCGGCATCGCGGATCCTCACTCTCGGAGGTGTGGCAATGGGACTGATTGGTGGGTTGCGATTTCTTGCCCTTAATCCGTTTCCGTAGCGGCGGAATTGATCGGGGTCGGGTGACTCCAAACTAGGTAGCAGGCGATCAGGGTTACGATTGCGCCGAGGATGTACTCTGTGGAATGGGTGGTGGTGACGGAGGCGAGTCTTCGTTCAGCTTCGAAGTTGTTGTACGGGCCGGGGTGCAATCGCTCGTACGAAAGGTAAGTTCCACCCAGGATCAGCATCAAGGTTGACCAAATGCCGATGCAGCCACGACACAAGATTCGGCGAATGCGGGATACCGCCAGAGGTTGTTTGCGAGCCTCGTTGGCGATGACCAGGAGGATGCCGGCGATGATCCCAAACCAATACGCGGCGTACACACCCCAAACCAGGGCCATCACAACGGGGGATTCCGAATCGACGACCTTTACGTGATAGTAGGTGAAGTACTCGACGGCGATGTGGGCAGTAACCATGTCGAGAGCAATGCCCAGTAGGCACGCCATCAGGGTGGATTCGATGATGATGCGGAGGGCGGATTTCCAGCCTTTCATGGGAATGAACGACTACTCAGCAGTATTCGGCGACTGTCGCTTGACCATTTCGTTGATCCAAATGGGGGCGAAGGGAGAGACGCAACCTTTGGAAGTGGGATAGTCGCGGAAGGCTCCGATTTTTTCGCCCATGGCGAGGGCGCGGGGGCGGAGTTCGGGGTTGCGGATGCCGATTTCAGCCAGGGAGTAATTCATATTCCATTGCACGTTGACGGGAGCGGTTGGCATTTCCGCTTCAATTCGATCCATGATCGTGACCAGATTCAGACCTTCGGGTTGCTTGATGATCCGTTCGGCGGTGAGGCTCCAGCCAAGGCGGGCGGTGAATTCATCGGGGGAGTTCATCCAGCTTTCTCGGAGTTCTTCTTTTCGCGGGTGGAGCTTGATGACGTTGGTGCTCAACCAATCGGCGACGACCGGGAGCGGAACGCTGGCGGCAAGGGAGGCAAGTTCTTCCAGCGAGAGGTCCTTGGGCCGCATCAGGAGGGTGGCCAGCATCATGGCTTCGGGATTTTTGCTTTGCCACAGCTCGCTCGCCAACGGTGGATTGACCTTGATTGATTTTGCGAGAGCGCGGAGGTCGCCCATTTTCACCCGGAATTGGCTGTAGCCGGCACCGGAGCGCAGTTTGTTCTCGGGGACTTCGGGGCCGCTGAGCTCGGCCAGTTTTGCCATTACTTCCTGGTAGGTCATGATTCAGATTCTGGTGGGGAGGGAGATCGCTCGTCAAGGGAAGGCTGGAATTCTAAAGTGAGATGGACCGATACCGGTTCTCCCACGACGAGAGATTCGGCGGTTTGAATCACCTTTTTCACGGGGACCAAGTAGATGCCGTTTTTGGGGAAAAGCGACGTGGTGAATTCTGAGTTGCCGATGCGCACTTTAGCGGGGATGACGCCCCAGCCGTAGGTGAGGTGGGCCGAGATCGCTTTGATCTCGGCCGATGGTGCTTCGGGCACGGGAACGTAGAAGAACGGCGCGGGGCCGCGCCACCAGATTGACTCCGCTGTGAATGTAAGCGTCAAATGCTCACCATTTGGTGACGTCGGGCAGTTTGTCGAGGGTGATGGTCTTTGGAGATGCCATGGCTCGCTTGATGTCGTCATTACTGTTTTTGTTCCAGTCGCGGCGCGCCCAGGTGGTCCAGTAGGCCCAGGGGAGATCGGGCAGGATGCGGTCGGGATCCGGCGCATTCATGGTTTCGGCAAGGGCGACCATTTTTCGGCCGTTAGTGAGTTTGGTGAGGTCGTCAAAGTCTTGCTTCTTTTCGCAGTAGTCGCTGACGACGACGTCTACGCAGTGATCACCGGGGTACCAGGCGGCGGGGTTTCCCTTTTGGTTGGATTCGGGATAGGCGGTCCAGACCCAGGCAATGTTGTGGAGCTGGTGCTTTTTGGTCATCCGCTCGAAGATGAGGTGGTAAAGGGATTTGCAGTTGTCGGCGCCCTTGGCTCCCCACCAGAACCAGGTTCCCTGGGCTTCGTGAAGGGGGCGGAAAAGGACGGGGACGCCTGCTGCCTGCATTTTGCCGAGTTCACCGGCGACGTCATCAATGTCTTCGAGAAGGGCTTGGTAGTCGTGAGAATCGGGATTGGCGAGGGCGGCGGCGAGATCGAATTTGGTGCTCTTGGTGTAGAAGCCGCTGCCGGGGTCGCTGGTGCCGGATGGGGAGGACCAGTGCCATTGGTAGCTAACGATGCCGCCTCGCTTTTTGAACCACTCAATAGCGGCTTCGGTGTCTTTGGTTTGGCCACCCATTCGTTTGGGGGCGTGCATGAAGTCGAGATTCAAAATGGCGGGGTACTTGCCGGTGTTGGCCTTTACCCATTCGGCATCGGGCAGATCGGTTTGGCCGCTGATGAGTCCTTTTCCTCGCTGAGCGTTAAGGTAGCTGAGGAGGGCGCGGACGGGGCGGGTGGCTTTCGGGTCGGCGGGGGAGTAGGTTTCGTTCATGGTTGAGCGAAGGACAGGGGGAGCCGGCGTATAGCCGGATAACCCTGCCGCCAGAAGCGCTACGGCCGGAAAGCGTAAGAGACGGCGGTAATTCGAGGAGTTCATCATCGGCGATTCTCGTAGGCAGGTCAGACAGCGACTTTTGCACTTTCACCTTATCCGATTTTGGATCGGCTATGATGGGGCGTGGTCGGTGCCTGGCTTTTGCTATCTCTTTCATTGGGTGCCAGTCCCGGCTCAGAGTCTCACCAACGGCCAGACGAGGTGATTGCGGATTTTGAGACGGAATCTTACGGTTCGTGGGAGGCGACCGGCGATGCGTTTGGGCCGGGGCCCGCGGCGGGGACGTTGCCGAACCAGATGGACGTGTCCGGGTTCGCTGGTCATCGATTGGTCAATTCTTTCTACGGTGGAGATGGATCGACAGGGACGCTGACTTCATTACCGTTTCGGCTGGATCGAAACTCCATTTCGTTTTTGATCGGTGGGGGTAAAGATCGAGATCGGCTAGGGATATGGCTCATCGTGGATGGCAAGGTGGTGCGGCGGGCGACGGGGGATAATGATCACCCGGGCGGGTCGGAGCGGCTGAGGCCAGCCGGGTGGGATGTTCGCCCCTGGAAAGGGAAATTAGCCCAACTCCAAATTGTTGATACGGCTACGGGCGGTTGGGGGCATATTAATGTTGATAAGATCGTTGCGACGGATCGGAAACCCACTATGATGTTGGAACACGCCACTCGAACTCTCACTCTGGACCACCGTTATCTCAATTTTCCAGTGAGTAACGGCGGACCGAAGCGGCAGGTTTCGGTTCAATTTCCGGATGGAACGGAGCGGAAGTTCGAGATTGAACTGGCGGACGGACCGGCAGATTGGTGGGCCTTCCTAGATGTTTCGACTCGGAAGTGGGAGTCGGCGACGGTAAAGGTGGATGCGATCCCAAGCGATTCGCACGGATTACCAGCAATCACAACGAGTGACGAGATCAAGGGAAGTTCCTACGAAGAGGCGAGTCGCCCGCAGTTCCATTTTTCATCTCGCCGGGGTTGGCTGAACGATCCTAACGGTTTGGTGTATTTTGACGGGGAATACCACCTGTTTTATCAGCACAATCCGTACGGTACGGGGTGGGGAAATATGCACTGGGGACATGCGGTGAGTACCGATCTGGTGCATTGGAAGGAACTACCCATTGCCCTGTATCCAGACAGTCACGGGACGATGTTTTCCGGGTCGGTGGTGGTGGATTCCTTGAACACGGCGGGATTTCAGAAGGGTAAGGAGCCGGCGCTGGTGGCGATGTTCACGGCCGCCGGAACCCCATTTACGCAGGGCTTGGCGTTTAGCAACGACCGAGGCCGAACTTGGGAGAAGTACGCCGGAAATCCGGTGTTGCCACACATTGTCGGCGAGAATCGGGACCCGAAAGTGATTTGGTATGCGCCAGAGGAGAAGTGGGTGATGGCGCTTTATCTGGATGGAGACCGATTTGGGATTTTCGAATCGGAGAACCTAAAGAGTTGGAAGTTTCTGCAAGAAGTGGCGATTGCGGGGGCGAGTGAGTGCCCGGAATTTTTCCCGATGCGGCTAGACGGCTCGGATGATCCCAAGCAGGTTCGATGGGTTCTATATGCCGCAAACGGGCGATATCGGGTCGGGACGTTTGATGGAAAGCATTTTTCCGCTGCAGATGAAGTGCTTGAGCTGAACCACGGAAACTGTTTCTACGCGTCGCAGACCTTTAACAATATTCCGGCGACGGACGGAAGGAGAATTTTGATTCCCTGGGGACAGATGTCGTTCCCCGGCCAGAGCTTCAACCAAATGATGGGGCTGCCGGTTTCTCTGTTCCTTCGATCTACCGAAGGTGCCAGTAGGTTGTTTGTGAATCCTGTTTGGGAGTTGAACGTACTTCGTACATCTGAGCATAGGATCGATGAGGCCGTGACGCCAGGTGGCAACGTGCTCCGTCAATTGCAGGGCGAGTTATGGGAAATTGACACTACGGTTAACATAGGATCGGCGAAGGAGGTTGTTATTGATCTGCGGGGAGTGCCTCTCCGGTATGACGTAACGACTGAGACCCTTTCTTGCTTAGGAAAGTCCGTGAAATTACCAACCCAACATGGGAAAATACAACTCCACATCTTCGTGGATCGAGCATCGATTGACCTATTCGGAAACCAAGGGGAAGTCTATATGCCATTAGGGAGTTTGCTGGACTCCAATAACCGCTCGCTGAGCTTGACGATGATCGGTGGTGAGGGCTCGGTTAAGGCAAGAGTTTTTTCATTGAAATCTAGCTGGCGTTAGCAGGATTTTCCGGGGGGCTTGGTCTGTTGCCGCAAGTTTCGCAGTTTCACGTTTGCTCGGTTTGGGCCTGTTCATAGCATGCCTATAATCTTCACAGTTCCAACCAGAACAACTAGAATGGTGAATCATGAGCAACAAGGCACGGTTTGAATTAAGCCAAGGAACGGTGATTGGCGCGGCACTTGGCGTAATGGTGGCGGCATCGGCCACGGCGAACGCCCAGACGGCCGACAAGATTTTCTACGGAGGAGACATCCTCACCATGGCGGGTGAAACGCCTCATTACGTTGCGCGATTAGCGATAAAGGACGGCAAGATTCTCTATGCTGGCTCTGCTTCGGGAGTTTCACGTTTTAAAGGAGCAGGCACTCAGGCCGTGAATCTTTACGGCCGAACTCTGCTGCCCGGGTTCATTGACGCTCACGGTCACATCGTCGATCAAACCATGACTCTAGACTGCCCTCAGCTGGCGCCGCCACCGGTGAGCAACGTGAGCAGCTTTGGGGATCTCATCGCGAAGATGAAGCGGGAATTAGAGAAGAATCCGCCCAAGGATGGGAAAGCCGTGCTTGGTTTAGGATATGACGATAGTTTGCTTAAGGAGGGGCGACACCCAACTCGAGAGATCCTCGATCAGATTTCTACTGAATATCCGGTGGTGCTCAACCACGTATCAGGGCACTTGTACGCAGTTAACACCAAGGCGCTTGAGATACTGAAAATTACGCGGGCTACTCCAAACCCGCCCGGAGGAATTATTCAGAAGGACAAAAATGGCAATCCCAATGGAATATTGGAGGAGCAAGCCGGGGCACTCGTGCTCCCTCTCCTTTCATTTCCGGCCAATGCGAAACGGGAAAAAGCTCTCGATGACGTGATGCGAATGTACGCCAGCTTCGGAATCACGACTGCCGAAGATGCGATCTCGAATCCGCTGAATATTCAGATCCTGCTAAATAAGCGGAAGCAAGGGAAGGTTATGATCGATTTGATCTCCTACCCACAGTGGACGTATTTTGGGGACTTCTTATCGGGCAAGAAAAAACTCGATGTCTCCTTCTATCAGCCCGGATATATCGAATCGAACGAGGGACGTCCGAATGAGTTTTCTGATCACGTCCCGGTGAAGCCCACTCTGGACGGAACCCCGAAAGAGAAGGTTGGCGTTTATGTGAACGGGGTCAAATTTGGAGGAATCAAGATCACTGGCGATGGGGCTCCAGTTGGGAAGACGGCTTACCTAACGCAGCCCTATCTACACCCACCTCACGGCGAGCCAGCCAGCTACCGAGCGTATCCAACTTTGCCTCAGTCCGAACTTGACGCCTGGTTTGACGCCTCCTACAAGCACAATTTTCAGATTGTAATGCACGTCAATGGTGATGCCACGGCAGACATGCTCATTTCAGCCGTAAGGAAGGCGCAGGCGAAATATGGAAAGAAGGATCTCCGACCGGTAAGTATCCACACCCAATGGGTTCGGCACGACCAGCTGTTGAAATATAAGGAACTTGGAATCATTCCCAGCTTCTTTACATCTCACTGTTACTACTGGGGTGATTTCCACGTGAAGGAGACCGTAGGTAAGCAACGAGCTTTCGCGATGAGCAGCATGAACTTTGCTCGCAAAAATGGAATGATCTTTACGAATGCTGCAGATGCGCCCGTCGTGCCTCCCGACATCCTGACGAACTTGGTGTGGACTGCCGTCAACCGAGTGAGTCGAAGTGGAGCTGTCATTGGTCCCAACGAACGCGTGAATCCCTATTGGGCGCTAAAAGCCGTTACCGACTATGCTGCTTATCAGCACTTCGAGGAAAAGTCAAAGGGAACCTTGACCGCAGGAAAAATGGCCGATCTGGTTATTCTTGATAAGAATCCGCTTAAGGTTAAACCGCTCAGTATAAAGGACATTGCGGTGGTTGAGACAATCAAGGAAGGGAAAACTGTTTTCGCCCGAAAGAAGTGAATACCTGCGAGTAGTACCGGTTGAAACGGCGGGATGTTTGGTTTTCAGGTTAGACGGATCAATTGCGTGGCTCCTCTGCCTTCCTAAATGGCCGGGGAGTGGGCTAACACGATCAGAAAATGTTTCTGGGCCAGTCCGCATCCATCAGAGTGCGTTTTCCTGCGAAATGCGATGAGTTTTCTCGCAATATCTCGGGCATCAAAGTCGGATTGAGTTCTCCTAAGTTTTAGAAGTTGTACGATTTGCGTGCCGTGAGTAACTTGATTGGGTTTGAGGTGGCTTAGGGCGACAGATAGAGAATCAAATATGAAAGTTCAGGTAGCAACCCTCGCTTTGTTCGTTTCGTCCTTAGTTCCCGCCTTGGCAGATGATAATGCCGGCGGACAAACAAATAACGGGACGGACCCAACGCGGCCTCCAAAGATGATTGCGGTTAGCTATGGGTACACCGAGTTGAGGAATGGCTTTCGGCAAGATCTCTTAGAGGTGCTCTATCAGCAGCCAATCTCGGCGGATGGTCGGACGGTGGCGAAGGTGGAATTGCCGATGGTGAGTACGGATGTTCGCGGGCGAAGCGGATTCGATCTCGGTGACATCACGCTAGGACTGCAGCGGGTGGCGGTGGTGACTCCGCAGTACGGGTTGGTGTACAAGGCGGAAATGGTGCTGAACACAGCGAACCATATTGAGCAGGGCACGGGCAAAAACGTATTGAAAGCCACGGCAATTTACGCAAAGTTTTTGCCGGGAGGGGCCATCTTTGCCCCCGCAATTGTTCACAACGAGAGCCTTTGGGGGGAGAGCGGGCGAGCGCACGTCCGCTTGACTACGCTGGACTTCTACTACGTTCCGAAGTTAGGGGACCCAAAGACTTTTGTGACGTTTGATCCTAACGTGAACTTTGACTGGGAAGGGGATAAGACCTATTTTGGACTAGCCGTCACCGTCGGGCGTGCTATCGGGCCGGCGTTTGGCGGGAACGGTCAGGTTTACGTGAAGCCATCCATCTTGGCCGGCAGTGACCGACCGGGGAACTGGGGTTTAGAAGTGGGTTTCAAAGTTCTCGGATTTTAGTTCTTTGACCTGCAGCCACTTCCGGGTAGAGTCCGGAAGTGGCAACCCTGGATGATGTTCGTTCAATCGCAAGCGCGTTACCAGGAGCGATTGAAGGCGAAGGGGAGCGATTTGGTTTCTCGGTGATGGTGAAAGGGAAGGCGAAAGGCTTTCTCTGGACGTGGCTGGAGAGAATTGATCCTAAGAAGCCTAAAGTCATTAACAATGGCGTGATTGCCGTCGTGGTCCCAAACGCGTTGGCGAAAGAAATGCTGCTGGAATCGGATCCTTTGGTGTTTTTTACCGAGGATCATTACAATGGTTTCTTGGCAGTACTGGTGCGGCTGGAGGCTATTTCTAAGGAAGACTTGGTGCCGCTTATTGAAGAAGCATGGCGTTGCAAAGCTAAACTTGCCGGTCTTGCGCCTTCTTGAGCAGGATCACGCGTCATTATTAAGTCAACTTGACGATTGAACTCTGGCTTCTGTTCATTGGGATTGCCCTGGCGCTGAGCTTGATCGCCAACCGGGTGGCGACGAAGCTGGGGGTACCGGTGTTGATCCTCTTTCTGGTGGCAGGAATGCTGATGGGGTCGGACGGTCCCGGCGGTATTTGGTTTACAAATGCTTACTTGACCGAACACATTGGGGTGGTGGCCCTGGCGTTCATCCTTTTTTCTGGAGGAATGGACCTGAAATGGAGGAAGGCAAGACCAAATGCGCCAAAAGCTATCTTACTGGCGACGGTGGGGGTGATTGCAACCGCGTTGGTGGTGGGATTTGCCGCGGTGCGGTGGTTGGGTTTTTCACGGCCAGAAGGATTCTTACTCGGTGCGATCATTGCATCGACCGATGCGTCGGTGGTGTTTTCGGCTCTGGGAAAAGGTGGTCACCGGCTAAAGCCTGACTTGCGTTCGCTGCTGGAGATGGAATCGGGCGCAAACGATCCTACGGCGATTTTTCTTACTATCGCGCTGGTTTCGCTGCTATCGGGAGAGTTTCAGGGTTGGGGTCCGGCGGTTTTGTCATTTGTTTGGCAGATGGTCATGGGCGCCGTTGGCGGCTGGGTTGGGGGACGCGTTGGTGGCTTTGCGATGCGCCGACTGAAGGTGGATTTTGAAGGGATGTACCAGTGGGTAAGTATCACGGTGGTGCTGTTGACCTTTGGCCTGGTGGTGCTACTGGGCGGGAATGGATTTTTGGCGGTTTATGTGGCAGGCGTTGCTTTTGGCAACGGTTCATTTCGACAGCAAAAGGATTTGCAACGGTTTCACGAAGGCGTTTCGTGGATGATGCAGGTGATCCTATTTATTGTTTTGGGGCTGTTGGTATTTCCGAGACAGTTGCCGCCGGTGGTTTGGGCCGGATTAGTAATTGCGGGCACGCTGATGTTCATCGCCCGACCGCTGGCAGTCTTTGCCACTCTGACTCCATTCCGGGTGCCTTTTAAGGAGCAGGTTTTTGTAGCCTGGTGTGGACTGCGGGGCGCAGTACCCATCGTTTTGGCCACTTATCCGTTGCTCGCCGAAATTCCGCGCGCGCACGAGATATTTCACCTGGTGTTTTTTGTAGTTTTGATTTCGGCCCTGTTTCAGGGGACGACGATACAGGTGGTAGCGAAGCGGTTTGGTCTAATGGAATCTTAAAGAAGCTGATGCCGTCGAGTGGACACTGTAAGTCGTTGAATAAACTGATCCAATGAGCCTAACAACTGCTGCTTATGCTGTCCATTCGCCCACCACACCCCTCGAGCCCTGGTCTTTTGACCGGCGGGATCCGCTACCAAACGATGTATTGATCGAGATCCTGTACTGTGGCGTTTGCCACTCTGACCTCCACCAGGCGCGGGACGAGTGGGGTGGATCGATTTTTCCGATGGTGCCGGGCCACGAGATTGTGGGCAAAGTCACTCGGGTCGGTGACAGCGTAACCAAATGGAAAGTCGGCGACACCGTGGGAGTCGGTGTCTTCGTCGATTCTTGCCGCGACTGCGAGCCTTGCCGGAGCGGTGAGGAACAGTATTGCGAGCAGGGAATGACCGGCACTTACAATTCCATCGCTCGGGATGGAGTTTCAGTGAACTACGGTGGCTACTCCACGCAGATAACGATTGACCAGGACTACGTAGTCAGCATCCCAGAAGGGATTCCTTTGGAGCGAGCAGCACCGTTGCTCTGCGCCGGGATCACCACCTACTCGCCTTTGAAGCACTTTGGTGTGAAGCCGGGTGATCATGTAGCGGTAGTGGGTCTCGGAGGATTGGGTCACATGGGGGTTAAGTTTGCTAAGGCGCTGGGGGCGCACGTTACGGTTCTAAGCCACTCCCCCGGTAAGCGGGATGCAGCGTTGGCCCTCGGAGCGGATGACTTTGTCGCAACCGGTGAGGAAGGAGCATTCCAAGCGAACACCGCGAAGTTCAACTTTATTCTGGATACCGTTTCGGCAGATCACGAATACAACGACTATTTGGGGATGCTTAAGTTGAACGGCAACATGGTGCTGGTTGGGCTGCCCAACCCAACCAAGGTGGGCGCATTCGCTTTGGTCGGCAAGCGACGTTCGCTTTCTGGCTCCATGATTGGCGGAATCCGGGAAACGCAGGAGATGCTGGACTTCTGTGCGGAGAAGGGAATCGCGAGTGATGTGGAAGTCATCCAGGCTGATTACATTAACGAGGCGTACGACCGAATGCTGAAGAGCGATGTTCGGTACCGGTTCGTAATCGATATCGCTAGCTTGAAGTAGGATTGTGACGGGCGGTTCCGAGACGCCCGTCCGTTAACCTGCGGTGAAGTCGTGCAAAAAGTGGGAGCAAAACACGCGACCACGGGAGTAGAAGGGGCATGATGCTGTCGGCACTTCTGATTGGGGCGGTCGGATTGGGCCCCGTGCCCCCAAAGGTTGGAGATCGGCCGGTGCTTTTTGCCGTTGATTCGGTGACCGGCCCCAAAATCGATCTATCGAAGTCCTTAAAGAAGGGGCAGGTTGTTTTGATAGTCCTGCGAGGCTTTCCGGGTTACCAATGTCCCCTCTGTACGCAACAGGTTGGCGAGCTGTTGAAATCGAAGTCGCAGTTTGAAGCGACAAAAGCAGAGGTGATTATGCTGTACCCGGGCCCGGCGACCGATCTGAAGGAGCGGGCCAGCGAATTCTTGCAGGGAAAGCAATTACCGAAGAACTTTCGGGTGGGAGTGGACCCTGATATCACGGTGGTTTCGAAATACGGGCTACGATGGGATGCCGACGGAGAGACCTCCTATCCCTCAACGTTTGTGATCGGTCGAAACGGAGTGATTAAGTTCGTCAAGATTAGCCGGGATCATGGCAACCGAGCAACCTCCAAGGAGATATTGGATGCGCTCGGAATGCCGGACGTGAAGCCGAATTACTGATTGGCGGCGCGGAACGCGCGGGCCATTTCAGCGTTGATGCGGGATCGGAGGGACGACGACATCATGGTGAAATGGTCGCCAGGGACGATTTCGATCACAGCGTCGGAACCCAACGCGGCGAGGTCGTTCTTGAGCAGCTTGGTTGCGCCCTCTAGATAAAACGTGTCGAGATCGCCCATGTACAAATGAATTTTTCCTTTTAGCTTGGGGCCAAGGGTTTTCCAGTTGTTGCGGAGCGTGAGTCCGATATCGTATTTCTTCCAGGCATTGGCAACAGTAGGATCGATGGCACCGGTGTCCCGGTTCCAAAGGGGGCGGGGCTCACCATCCTTGCCACGGGGACTGAAGACGGCATCGAAGGAGCCGAGCTGTTCCCCACGACCAAGCGGCCGCTCCATATCGCTGAACGACCGGTAGAAAAGCTTGGCTTCGGTTCCGATTCGGGCAATAGGACGCGGGGCGCCCTGTGGGTCCACAAACATGTTGGACTTGGAATCGTAGAGGTCAATTCGCTGAAAGTCGCGGAAATCCACGGGGTCGGGAGCAGTACTCCAGACGCCGCCGAACACGTCGGGATAGGTGACCTGGAGCCAAAGGGAGGACCATCCCCCGCTCGAGTGGCCAGTGACAAAGCGAGCAGCCACATCGTTAAGGGCACGGAATCTTGATTCCAGGGCAGGGATAAATTCGGCGGTGAGCGCTTTGCCCCAGGGGCCGTTGTTGGCACTATCGGCGAATACGGAGTGGCCGGTGGGGCAATCGGGATTTAAAACGACATAGATAAAGGGCTCCCCGCCCCGTTGCGTGGGGCCTGGATTATTGAAGCCGCTGTACATGTAGTGGTTGCCGCCGAAGCCAGGAACTTCATAGAGGACGGGAAACTTTCGAGTGGGTTCAGCATCGTACTGGGGGGGCAGGATTACGGCGGCCCGGATTGACGTCGAGCGACCGTAGAATTTGGTGAGGAGGTTGGATTGAAGGACAAACTCCTTCGTCGATTTGGTTTCCGCGAACTTAGGGGTGCTGACCACTTGATCGCAAGTCAGACTGATGGTGTTGTCAGCAGTAACGGAGATGGGCGTACTTTTGGAGAAGAGGTTGCCTGGGGAGGCGCCGATCTGGCGGCCTCCGAGATTCAGATCGAAAACGGCCTGCGCTCGGTAGTTGCCATTGGGGAGAGCACTTAGTTTGCCGGGGAAGCCGACGGCATCCTTATTATCGATGGTGAGATTCTGGCCGGGTTTGAGGTTCTTTACGGTGACCGAATAGAACGGTTCGGGATTGAACCAATCCGGGCCGAGTCGGGGCTCGACACCAGATTTTTGGGTGAGGAAAACAAGGACGCGGCCCGAAAACGGCTTGGAATACGTTGATGCCGGATACGAAACCTTAAACGTTACGGCAGAGGAAACGGCGGCAATGAAGCAGACCGAAGCCGTTCCGGCAACTCGGAGGAGCCGAAGAATCATGTTCCGATTCTAACCTACGCGGTGACACGCCGACGAGGGCCGTGGCGTTGGAATTGGTCGAGGCAGGGTTTCGAGCAGACGTTCGGTCGCTTGGGTTGGCAGCCTTCGCAAACAAAATACTTGGTGTCGCAGATGATGCAGGACTCAGTGATGCCCGCCGTAAGGCCGCAGCCCGGGCAGGTTCCGTAGTTGCCAGTCGGCTTTAGGTCGGGACCGACGGTGACGCGGTCATCGAATACGTAGCATTCACCATCATAGTAGCCTTCGGGATATTCGGCGAGGTAGCCGAGAATCCCGTCGCGGAGTTGATACACCTTTTCGAACCCTTGCTCATGCATTTCCAGGATGGCTTTCTCGCAGCGAATGCCGCCAGTGCAGTAGATCATCACCGGGACGTCTTTCGGAAGTTGAGTTTCGCGCAGGTAGGTTTGCCAATCGGAGAAGGTGCCGAGATCGGGGTCAATCGCGCCACGGAATTTTCCGACTTGGGTTTCGTATCGGTTGCGGGTGTCGATTAATAGTTTGGGTTGATCCGACTCCAACATGGCGTGCCATTCGGCCGGAGACAGGTGGGAGTTTTCGGGGGCTTCGGGCACCAGATCGGGGCGTTTCAGCCCGACAATTTCTTCTCTCAGATCTACCGTCGTGCGTCGGAAGGGCGGTTTTTCGCTGATCGAATCTTTGAAATGAATGTCGGCGGCGAAGCGGTTGGTGATGTGCGTTTTGAAATGCTGGATGGCATCGGCAGATCCTGCGACGGTGCCGTTGATGCCCTCCGGAGCCAGGATTACGAGCCCACGGACCCCATGTGAATTCATATAGTCCAGCAACGCTGACTTTTCGGCCGGAAGGGTGTCCGCACTCAATTCGAAGAATCGATAAAACGCCGTCACATACCAAACCGATTCGTCGCCCATACGAAAAATGTACCTGTTGGGGCAGCGTTAACCGAGCGACCAGGGACGCCCAGCGGTCCCGGCAACGGGCTCGAATATAACCCATTCGACCTCGGGAACGGACTCTGCCAGCCGTTCTCTCAACCAGACGACTCCGGGCTGCTCAGTGGCATAGTGACCTGCGGCAGCGATAGCAAAACCCGACTCCATGGCTTCGAGCCCGTTGTGCTGCTTAACTTCGCCCGTCACGAGGATGTCCATGCTTGCGGCGTTGGCGGCGCGCCACTCGCCGTCGGCAGCACCGCCGACGACCGCGACACGCTTTATCATGCGATCGGCGGAACAGAACATGAGGGGATCGAGTCCGAGGCGATCTTTGAGAAGGGAAGCGAATTGCACGCCGCTAACCGCATCGGGGAGGGAGCCTATTCGCCCGGCGGCCTGCTGAAGGACCGGGCCGGCGGGAGTGGCGACCATGGCTCCGGAACCGAAGTCTTCGACGGAGTGCAGGCCAAGGGTGTGGGCGAGAGCGTCGTTGATGCCGCCGCGAGCGCTGTCCCAATTGGTGTGGGCAGCGATGAAATTAATATTCGCTTGCACAAGTCGTCGAGCCACGCGTGCTTCGTAAGTTGCCTCGGTTACTGCGGCGAGCGGATATAGAAGGAGGGGATGATGTGAGACCACGAGATTCGCGCCGATGGTAGCCGCATATTCGATGGCAGCTAAGGAGCGATCTAAGCTGACTACCGCACGAAGAACCGGGGCATCGGAGTCTCCGACTTGCAAGCCGACCCGATCAAAATCGAATGCGAAGCGTTCAGGAGCGATTAATTCGAGGGCGACCAAAACGTCGCGGACGCGGGGCACACCACATTATATGAGAAAGGGAGCCTTTTCAGACTCCCATCTCCGCAAGCTCACGTCGCTCGTCTGACTGATCCGGATCGAAGCCTCCGGGAACCTCATGATGAATTAAATGATGGCAATTATTTGCACAATATTCAGCCAGTTTTCGCAACGCTTTCTCCGAGGTTGCATCCAATCGCTGCGGGCTTGTCATTGCCAACCCCAACAGTGAGAATGCTTCCTCTTCGGTGAGCTTCAGTCCGTCCGTTATCGGGGCGGGTTTCATGGTGCTCCTCCTTGATTAGCGATCACGCGTGCCAATTTAGACGGCTCTCGAAGCAAAAAGTGCGGGTGACGAGCAAAAATTTTCAAAAAACCCAGCAATGTATACTTTTGAGGTGCCAGAAACCCCCGAAAAAGTTAGCGTGGCCGCCAAGAAGGAATATCTGCAATACGGCGGACAAGCGATTATTGAGGGAGTGATGATGCGTTCTCCCCGGTATTTCGCGATTGCCTGTCGCGCGCCGAATGGAGATATTGTCCTCACTACGGAAGCCCTGGAGAAGACTTGGATCGGCCGCCAAAAGTGGCTGAAGTGGCCGTTTTTCCGCGGATCGCTCGCCCTTCTGGATACGATGTCTTTGGCCATTAAGTCTATGCGGTTTGCCGCAAACGTGCAGACCGATCCTAAGTTTGCCGTGGTGGATGAGGCAGCAGAAGGCAAGCCAGCCGAAGCGGGACCGAGTAAGCGCGTGCAAGACGCGACGATTGGCGCAACAATGGTGGTCTCGCTGGGACTGGGATTGTTCCTATTCAACTATCTGCCCAATTTGATCGCGCAGTCGCTAGAAAAGTTTGGGGCGGGCGGGACGCTCATCAACTTTGCCACC
>CANFJD010000022.1 GCA_947447315.1 Fimbriimonadaceae bacterium | reverse complement strand
TTGGCACAAGGAAAATACGGCATTCTTTGCCCCGTTGGAGACCCCACCGCTCTCGCTGCCAGCATTCTCAAAGTATTGCGAGGAGAAGGCATAATGCCGGGTCCCGAGTCCTGGAGTCCGTATACAGATGAAGCCAGCGTAGACCGCTACGAAGCCCTGATTTTGGCCGGTAGCAAATGAGCGATTCAAAATTCCCCCGCCGTCACATTGCCTTGTTCATGCAAGACCTTCACGGTGGAGGGGCAGAACGCATGACCATTAACTTAGCACGCGGCTTAGCCGATCGTGGCCACAAAGTGGACCTGATCGTCACGAAGGGCGAAGGCGCCTATTTAGACTTAGTTCCCCAAAATGTTCGGCTGATCGATCTCAAAACCAAGGTACCGATCCTGAGCGTATCGGCAATGAAGAAGTATCTCATCGCAGAAAAGCCTCACTCCGTGCTTGGAGTGCTGAATCAGCCGAACGTTGCGGCGTTGGTAGCCCGGAGACTATGCGGTAGTAAGGCAAAGATTGTCATTAGTATTCGCAATACTCTAACAGAAGAGGCGAAGAACGCCAAGTCACTTCGCATGAAAATGATGCCAACCATCGTTAAGGCCGTGGCGAAATGGGCGGACGCGGTAGTGTCGGTCTCGTCAGGCGCAGCCGACGATTTCGCGAGACTCACGGGCATCGACCGGGAACGAATTCAGGTGATTTACAATCCGGTAGTTGACGATTCCCTGCTGGCGCAATCGAAGATCCGGCCGGATCATCCTTACTTTGTCGATGGTCATAAGCCGGTGGTTTTGGCGGCGGGCAGACTTTCTCACCAAAAGGACTACCCCACTCTACTACGTGCGTTCGCTGAAGTGCGAAAAAACTACGAAGCGCGACTTATGATTTTAGGTGAGGGCCCCGACCGCGATGCACTCACGCAATTGGCAACCGAATTGGGAATTGTCAACGATCTCGCTCTTCCTGGATTCGTTTCTCCGCCGTTTGGTCACATGGGCCACTGCAGCGTCTTCGTACTTTCTTCCCTTTTCGAGGGTTTGCCCGGTGTCCTGATTCAGGCCATGGCCTGTGGCGCTCCGGTTGTGGCGACCAATTGCCGTTCGGGTCCATTTGAAATCTTGAGGAACGGAGAATACGGCCTACTCTCGTCGGTTGGCGACGTCGCGGCTCTGGCAGCCAATATCACGTCTGCCCTCGACCACCCCAAGCCGCCTCCTTCCGAAAGTTGGGAGCGGTTTCGACTTGAAACTTCTGTCGATGATTACGAACAACTGCTTGCTGCCTAATTTTCAAATTATTGGTTATTGATATGTTGATTATTTCGATGAAACGCTCTTATGCCTTGTCTCAATCCACTTCCACCAAATTCAGCGGGTATATTCGCCGCAAGCTGAACCGAACTGTCATCGCCGACTTCGGGAATTCCGACGGGAGCATCAAATTATGCGAGTAGTAGTTACCGGCGGTGCCGGGTTTGTTGGTTCGTTACTAGTCCCTACCTTGCTTGAGCAGGGGCACTCTGTGCTGGTGGTGGATGACTTTTTTGCTGGCAAGGAAGAGTACATCCCGACGACCGGGGACATTAGGTTTGTGAAAGGCGATATCCGCGAGGACAGTGAATGGGTAGACGCCTGGAAGGCGTTCGATCCAGAGTGGGTTGTCAATTTGGCGGCTGTCCATTACATCCCTTACTGCAATAAGAATTGGCAGCATACGATTGATGTGAACGTTGGCGGCTTTAACCGGATACTAGAACTGTCGAAAGGCGCGAAAGGAGTTGTGGCGGCATCCAGCGCCGCGGTTTACGGTCCGAACGATGATCCGCACCATGAGTCCGAGCCAATGCAGCCGACTGACGTTTACGGCCTCACCAAGAAGATCAATGAGGACCAGATGGAAGTCTGGTCGCGCTGGAACAAGGTTCCGGTGCGGGCGATGCGGTTCTTCAACATTTACGGACCTAGAGAAACTAATCCCCACCTCATTCCGGAGATTTTGCTACAAGCCGAGACGCGCGATGACATTCAACTTGGCAACCTGGAAACAAAGCGCGACTTCACTTTTGTAGGTGATATTGTATCCGGTGTCATGGCTATTCTGAATAACCTTGACCCATCCGTACCGTACGATTTCTACAACATCGGGTCGGGATATGAGTACAACGCACGTGAAGTGACGGAAGCCCTAGGAGCGGCAATGGGACGAAACCTCACCGCCGTCTCGGTACCAGAGCGATACCGGCCGTCGGACCGGATGCACCTCTGCGCCAACAACGCCAAGTTGCAGACGCTCGGCTGGAAAGCGGAATATGATCTTGAGCGCGGAGTCGCTGAACTGGCGGAGTGGCTGAAGAGTTCCTAACCCGAATATGCGGATAGTCATTATCACCGAGCTGTACTCGCCGAGTGTAGGCGGGCAGGAAATTCGATACCAGGAGATCACTCCGCATCTTATCGCGGCGGGGCACTCGGTGGAGGTCGTCACCATCGATCACAAGGGCGGTTTGCCAAAAGATGAAGTGATGGACGGCGTACGTGTGCGACGTTTGGTTGCGGATCCGAACTACAAATCGGGCAAGTTTGGTCGCCGTGTTCCCACGGTGATCAAATTCACCCAGGCCGTTCTTGCTGACACTTCAATTCGAGACGCAAACATTCTGATCGCCAACCAGTGGCCCGTGTTACCTGGGATTTTTGGACGTCGGCTCTCAAAAAATACTATTGTCGATATCTGCGAGTTCCGCAGCGGCAAATTGTGGGATTTCTTGGAGCTGAAAATGATGCTCGGTAGTCACCAAGTAAGTACGGTGAGTTCCGCGCTCGCCAAAAAGGCAGCCGAGCGCATTCCCGGATTGAAGGTGACATGCTTGCCGTCTGGCATTAACGTCGCGGATTACCAAAATTTGGGTCGCGACCACTTCATCTTTTTTGGCCGGCTGGCTGAGCATAAGCATCCCGAGGTTGCGATTCAAGCGACTCTGGCCTACAACGAAAAGTACGGGGCGGATAAGAAGGTGGTTATTGCGGGCGGGGGGCCTATGCTGGAAGGTCTGCGTGCCGAGTATGGAAACCATCCAAACGTGCACCTGGCTGGGTTTATCAGCGACGAGCAAAAGATGGATATGTTGGCGCGATCGGAGCTTTTGCTACTGCCATCCATCCGCGAAGGTTTTCCGCGCGTTATCGCGGAGTGCATGGCCTGCGGAACGCCAACCGTGACCACCAATGCGGTGGATAATGGCTCCAAGGACATTGTTGCGGAATACAACTGCGGCGTCGCAGTGCCGTTGGGTCTGGATAACTTTGTCGAAGGCATTCACGCCGCGCTGCAGAACTACGATCAGTTCAGCGCCAACGCGGTCAAAGGTGCGCCCGAGATGGACTGGGACCTCATCACCAAACGACTGCTGTCATTAGCGAAGTAGCCTCTACTTAGCGCCTTCACGCTTGATAATGGTGATCAGGGTTATGACCAGAATTTTGATATCGTTACGAACGCTTGCGGTGCGATAGTACTGCTCATCCAGCTCGATCCGCTCTTCGTAGGACGTTTCTGACCGCCCCGAACACTGCCACAGCCCCGCGCAGCCCGGCTTCATACAGAGATAAAGTTGCTGGCGATCGCCATACATTGAAAGCTCTTTCTCAATGATGGGCCGCGGGCCCACTACGCTCATATCGCCCTTCAAGACATTCCAGAATTGCGGCAGTTCGTCAAGGCTCGTCTTGCGGATAAATCCGCCAACCTTCGTGATCCGCGGATCTGGATCGAGTTTAAAATTTTTCTGAAACTCGGCCCACAGTGCCGGATCCTTTCGTAACACTTCTTCCGCATGCTTCACCATGCTACGAAACTTATACATTTGAAAAATTCGTCCGCCTTCACCGATGCGGCGTTGCTTGAAAATGACCGGAAAGCCGTCCTTACTCGCAACCAAAGCGCCAATCAACAGCATCAGTGGCCCGAAGATAATGAGCGCCGCTATGCTTGCGAGGATGTCGATCAGTCGCTTCCACTTTCGGTAACTCTGGTAGCCATATTTGCCGCGTTTCGCCAAATTCGCGGCAAATCGCGGCAGATTGGTTGGTGTGGCTTGTGTGGGAGTTTCCGGGGTCGACGTATCTAACATTTGTTCTATTCAACCGTGACTGATTTGGCCAAATTTCTTGGCTGGTCAATAGAACAACCCCTCAACCGAGCCAAATGATAAGCCAGTAACTGCATGGGAATGACACTTAACAAAGCATTCAAAAAGTCGAATCTTGAGGGTGAGAACATCAGTGTTAGATCCGCCGCTTTCGCGATGGTCCCCGTAGAGTCGCATGTGATGCCTAATACGGTACCCGCTCGAGCCTGCACTTCCTTCATATTTGAAACAACTTTGTCGAATGTGAATGGCTCGGTCGCTCCGAAAACGGATACCACACCCTCTTCTACCAACGCTAACGGTCCGTGCTTCATTTCTCCAGCCGGAGACTCCTGGGTCGGGATGTACGCTACTTCCTTCAGCTTTAGAGCACCTTCATAGCCCACGTAAGCGTCAGCACCCCGGCCGAGGAAAAAGCAGAGAGGCATATCCACCAGTTTTTCGGCAATGGAGATCACCTCGTCTTCTAGTTCCAAAACTTGACTTGCTAGTTCCGGCAAGTCACGCAGAGCCTGGGCCCATTCTTCCACCCGTAAACCCGGAGTTTCCTGGACCTGCGCTATGTGGAGCGCCAACAGGGAAAGGACGATGACTTGAGCGGTGTAAGCCTTGGTGCTGGCGACCGAGATTTCTGGGCCAGCTTGGGTAGCGATCGTCCGGTCGCATTCCCGGGCAATGCTGGAACCAACCACGTTAACGATTCCAAGGGTGCGAATGCGGTTCTTTTTACAGAGTTTCAGTGCGGCCAGAGTGTCGGCTGTCTCGCCACTTTGAGAGACAAAGATCGCGAGAGATTTTTGAGACAAAACGGGATCACCGTATCGAAATTCGCTGGCATAGTAGACGTCGGTCGGAAGTCGTAATAACTTCTCGAACAAGTGCTTGCCCATCAGCCCCGCGTGGTAAGCCGTACCACAAGCGATGATGTTGACGCGGTCTATCTCGGCCCAAACATTGTCGCTAAATGTTCCTTCGAGTCGAACGCCATCCTCTGGGGTTATTCGACCGGCTAAACACTGCCTAATGACTTGCGGCTGTTCGTGAATCTCCTTGCGCATAAAGTGGTCATAGCCACCGCGCTCGGCTGATTCCACATCCCAATCGATATGCTTGCTAACAATGGGAAGCTCTCGTCCGTCGGCATCCACCAACCGCACTCGATCACGCGTCAACTCCACCAGGTGCCCTTCTTCAAGGGCGATGACCTCGCGTGTGTACGGCAACAAGGCCGGAATATCGCTGGCTAATAGATTTTCTCCCTCACCCAGCCCCACCACCAGCGGAGACGCCTGGCGGACCGCGACGATCGTCTCGGATTCGCGATTGGAAATGATTACCAGTGCGTAAGCGCCTCGGAAACGCTTCACGGCCCGTCGCACGGCTTCTAGCAAGGAACCGCCCTGGGAATATTCTAGGCCAATGACGTGAGCCGCTATTTCGGTATCGGTTTGGCTCCGGAAGGTATGGCCCTTGGCCACCAGTTCATCCCGTAATTCCAAGTAGTTTTCGATGATTCCGTTATGGAGTACGGCAATCGTCTGATCAAAATCAAAGTGCGGATGCGCGTTGGCGTCGGTAGGTCCGCCATGAGTGGCCCAACGTGAGTGACCAATGGCGCAAGAGGCCTCTAACGGGTGAGCATCCAACTCAGCGCGAAGGTGGTTGAGTGTTCCCGCTTTCTTTACGACTCGGATTCCATCCGGAGTTTGCATGGCAATACCAGCACTATCGTAACCCCGGTATTCCAGCCGTTTCAGCTGGTCATAGGCAACTTCGACAGCATTCTTTGAGCCAACATAACCGGCAATCCCACACATGCCTTTGATTGTAGCGCGTAGGAAAGCTGCCCACCTAGCCAGGGCGCAAATCTAGAATGGAAATCTCAGGCCGGCAAAAGGCTCTTATCGACGGACCCGAAGTGCCAATACCGCGGCTGACATACATGAGCTTTCGGTCAATTTCGAACGATCCACCCACGAAATTTCGCCCGCCCTTGGGTAGATGCATTGGAAATCCACCCGGCAAGCAAATCTGCCCCCCGTGCGTATGTCCGCACAGGGTCAGACAAGCATTTTGCACCAAACCTTCGGCATAGTCTGGCTCGTGAAACAGGAGCACTACATTCGCCTTGTCTCGGAACGCCAGGACCATTTCTAGATTTGGAAATCCAGTGATTCCATCGTCGATTCCCACCAAAGTCAGGCCAGACATTGTCGTCACTTCATTGACGAGTAGTGGCATTCCCGCCTCACGCATCATCTGGCCAATTTGAATACGGGCTTCCAGATCGTGATTACCAAATACTCCAGTCACAGGACACTTAATAGCGCTCAAGTCGGACAAACAAGTTTTCATCCACGACGGCTGCCAGCGGAGTGCAGAGCTGATGTAGTCTCCACCCAATAGGATCAGATCCGGCTTGTAGCTTCGTGCGATATCTATAGCCTCGCGAGTTCTTCGCTCGGCGCGCTCGCTACTCAGGTGCCAATCGGTTAGAAAGGCGATCCGCAAGTTCCCGAGTGTCCAGTTTGGCAAGCCAAGATGATGATGCTCGACCTGCAACCGATCTGCCTCACTCCGAGCTTGGTCCAAACCGACCGCCAGAGAGATCCCGGCGGCAGTAAGAAGTGCCCTCCGTGTGATCATGCGGCGACGTTTTCGCCGTGAATCCGTCGGCGGCTTACTATCTACGACCGACCTCCTAATTCTTTGATTCGGCAATGGTACTGGTATCCTAGGCGCATGATCTTGGTCGTGGGGGGAGCGGGTTATATCGGTTCCCACATGGTTTCCCTGCTGCGTAAGGCTGGTGAGCCGCACGTGGTTTTCGACAATTTAGAAAAGGGCCACGCTGCCGCCGTTCAGGAAAGCCAACTGGTTGTGGGGGATTTGCGTTCCAAAGCAGATCTCGAATCGATCTTTAGGACCTATCCGGAGATCGACGTGGTGATGCACTTTGCGGCTTACACGTACGTCGGTGAAAGTGTAACCGAGCCAGCAAAGTACTGGGACAATAACACGGCCGGTGTCCTCACCTTACTAGACACGATGCGGGAGCATGGCGTTAACAAGTTTGTGTTTTCCAGCACTTGTGCAACCTTTGGCGATCCGCAGTACTTGCCGCTAGACGAAAAACATCCCCAGAACCCGATCAACCCCTACGGAGAAACTAAGCTAGCGGTAGAGCGCATCCTTGCCGATTACGATCGCGCCTACGGGTTGAAGTCCGTTATTTTGCGTTATTTCAATGCGGCGGGTGCCGAGCCCGATGGAAGTTTGGGAGAAGATCACCGTCCGGAAGCTCACCTTATCCCGTTGGCTATCTACGCAGCCCAGGGTAAGACACCGGCGCTTAAGGTATTCGGTAGCGACTACGATACGCCGGACGGCACCTGCGTTCGTGACTACATCCATATTTTGGACCTAGCCACCGCGCACGAACTTGCCGTGAATGCTCTCCGAGCCGGCAGCGATTCGGCAACTTACAATCTGGCGAATGGCCAGGGATTCAGCGTCAAAGAAGTCATTGACGTCGTTTCTCGAATCACAGGTCTCCCGGTACCGTTCGAGATGGCTGACCGGCGCCCGGGAGATCCCCCAAGGCTTATCGGGACCAGCGAAAAAATTCGACAAGAGCTTGGCTGGGTACCGCAATTTGCGGATCTAGACACCATCGTGACCCACGCGTGGAACTGGCACCGCCAGCACCCCGTTGGTTTCCCTGATTGATCGAAGTCGATCAGTTACTTTATCATGCAAAGCGAAATTCCTTACAGTAGCATGGACATCGTCAAGGTGCCCGGATTTTTATCCGTGTTCGGAGTGATGTTCTTTGTGTTGTGTCTCATCAGTTTCAAAGTGAATCGCCGCCTTACCTGGGGCCGTTGGTTCAGCGTCCTTTTCTACATTGGTGCGGCGTTCGTTGCCAGCCGGTTCTTCTTCCGACTGGTCGGTTTCGGCCCTGGTAAGGATGAAAGCACGGTTTACAACGCTGCGCCATTCTCAACAACGATGATCGTTGCGCACTATGTCGCATTCCTTGCGCCGATCCTGCTGATCTTCCTTCAGATCGGACTTGATTTTCCGCTCCGAAAGGCGGCTGCGCGAATGAAAGCGGAAGACTCATAGCTTGCGCATCGCCGTTTTAGGAGCCGGAGGCATGTTGGGCCAGGCGGTTACCGTCGCTTTGGCCGATCATGATCGTCAACATGAAGTACTGACGTTTTTCCACTTGCAGTTCGATATCACCAATCTCGAACATCATGCGGATTGGATCCTAAATCGGGCGGGCCACTTCGACGTGGTGATCAACTGCTGTGCTTACACCGCCGTTGATCGTGCGGAGTCAGAGCGGCAAGCAACTTTCGAAGTGAACGGGCTCGGAGTGGGATATCTTGCCGCAACAATCCAAAGTATCGGTGCTAGGCTCATCCATATTTCGACCGATTTCGTATTTGATGGCCAAGCCAATAGCCCTTATCGGGAAGAGGACCCAGTAGCGCCAATCGGTGCTTACGGTGCTTCTAAGCTTCACGGAGAAGAAGCACTCGCGGGGATTGGTCTCGCTACCGTGGTTCGAACCAGTTGGCTTTTTGGCCCAAATGGGGCGTGCTTCCCCCGATCAATCATCAACGCGTACCGAGCCGGAAAATCGCTCAATGTAGTGGCGGACCAGATTGGTACCCCCACCTACGCTCCTTATCTGGCGGAAATGCTGGTAAAGATTGCGGAAAACAATCCTGCATCCGGCACCTACCACGCAGCAGGACCGGAAATTATCTCCTGGCATTCATTTGCCGGTAAAGCGGTTTTGGCGGCCGTTGGTCGAGTCGAAAATGTCCGGGCGTGCCGAACGTCGGACTACCCGACGCCCACCCGTCGTCCGGCATTTAGTGCCCTCGATTGCACGAAGTTAGTACAAGCTGGATGCTATTTTCACCCGCCTTTGAACGAATCGCTCCCGAGCTTTGTTGAGACTCTCGCATAATACGGCGAGCACGCATGCCCCCCATTTTCAAGCTTCTCCGCCCGAAACAGTGGACCAAAGGTCTGCTGGTTTTTGCGGCACTCCTGTTCAGTAACGGATTCCGAAATCCAGTTCTAGCGGAAAGAGCAGTCTTGGCATTCCTCGCAATTTCTCTTCTCAGCTCTGCGGTGTACGTTTTCAACGACTTGAGAGATGCCGCCAGCGACCGCCTGCATCCTAAAAAGCGATTCCGTCCCATCGCCGCCGGCCAAGTTTCGCAACCGGCAGCCATCTCGGCGGGAATTGGGTGTCTGGCACTTGGCCTGTCTTCGGCCGCGATTCTCGGCCCGTCCTCCCTTCTGATCGTCGGTATTTACTTAGTCGTGCAACTTGGCTACAATCTCGGGCTAAAACGAGTCCCGGTGGCCGACGTGCACCTCCTAGCCTCAGGATTTGTTCTCCGTGCCGTTTTGGGAGCAGTAGCAATTTCGGCTGTCATCAGCCCTTGGCTTTTGTTTTGTACCGGTTCGCTTAGCCTCATGATGGGGTTTGGAAAGCGACGGCAGGAATTTATGATGATGGGCGAGGAACGCGGGCAAACCAGGCACTCGCTCACCGGCTACACCCAACAATCTTTGGATGCCATGTTCATCGCCGCTGCGTCCATGGCCGCCATCGGCTTTGGTATTTATAGCATCGATTCTGATACTGCCCACCAGCATCCGCAGCTGGTGGGAACCAGCGTTTGGGTGGTCTACGGCATCATGAGGTATGTGTTTCTCGTGTTCGGACAAAACGAAGGCGGAGAACCGGAGAATATTTTGTTTAGCGATCGCCAGTTACAGGTAGCCCTCCTCGGCTTCCTCGCCACCGCCCTTTATGCCCTTGCTGGAGGTACTTCTTGAGACAAGGCGCCTATAAATTCGCGATTGTGGTCGGCGCGTCATCGGGAATTGGGGCGGAACTGGTCCGACAGTTAGCAGAAAGTGGTTGCCGAGTCGCCGCCGTAGCCCGCCGCGGAGACCGTCTCCAAGTGCTCGCGAAGGAATATCCAAACCGCGTGATCCCAATCGTTGCGGACGTCCTTAAATTTGACGACACGGCCGAGGTCTTTCTTCGCTGTACTGACGCTCTCGGCGGGTTAGACTTGGTCATCTACAACAGTGGAATCATGCCGGATGTCGCTCCCACCGAGTTCAATTTTTCTAAGGACCACGCGATGATTGAAACAAATCTTTCCGGTGCGATCGCGTGGTTGAACGTGACCGCGGAGCGGTTTCTTTCGTCCCGACGGGGCACGATCGTCGTCATCGGCAGCGTTGCGGGAGATCGCGGCCGGCGCGGCCAACCGGTTTACAATGCCAGCAAGGCGGGCCTCCACGCCTATGCCGAAGCGCTTCGAAATCGCCTCAGTCGCAGCGGAGTGAGGGTGACGACGATTAAGCCTGGCCCAGTTGCCACCGACCTTGTGGCCCATCTCGGATTCCGAGGCGCCATGCCGGCCCGGCAAGCAGCCGAGATCATTCTTGCCAAATCCGGTAGGGGCTCGGAGCAGTACCTAAAAATTAGCCACCGTGTCATTTTTGCCACCATCCGCCTGATTCCCTCATGGATATTTCGCTGGATACCGATTTAAGCAAAGCGGAGATTCCCGATCCGGCTTCGGTACAGACGGATTGGGGATTTGGATACTCCTGCGTCGCCGAGTCGTATCATCGAAGCGTTACCAGCGTAGACGATGTCCTTCGGGCGTTTGCCGATGCCAAAGCTTCGGGGCGGCCGATTGTTCTGCGCGGAAATGGCCGTAGTTACGGCGATGTATCCTTGCAACCGGAAGCCATCTCGCTTGACTTGACTCGTTGGAATGCCGTGGAAAGCCTAGATCCAGAGACCGGCGTACTGGTCGCCCGGAGCGGCGCACGGCTGGAGGACATTTGGCGGTTTGCCTTGCCCGACGGGTGGTGGCTACCGGTTGTGAGCGGAACGATGCTCACCACTCTCGCGGGTGCGCTGAGCGCCAACATCCATGGCAAAAATAATGTGCAATCCGGCACTTTTGGGGAGCACATTGACTGGCTCGAGATTGCGTCGCCGGGACGCGGACTCGAACGCATCACTCCCGATCACCCGGACTTTTGGACAATTGTCGGTGGCTGGGGGCAGTTGGGCTTCATTCTTCGCGCCGCCATTCGCATGAAGAAACTCACCAGTGGAAGTGTGTTAGTAACCGATTATCCGACCGAAACTTGGGACCAGCTTTTCGCACTTTTCGAGAATGACCACGACTCGGACTATCAAGTTGCGTGGATGGACGGATTCCGATCTGGGAAGGGGATCTACACGAATGCAAAAACGATTAGTGCCGATGAACCGGCCTCATTGCGCACCAGTTACCAGGTTCCGTCAGATCGGATGGCCCTAAGAATTCGGAAAGATCAGGCGCATAAATTTCTCCGGTGGTTTACCAACCGGCCGGGCATGAAATTTCTGTCGGGTCTCAAATGGCTGGCTGCTGTAAAGAGACCCGGCGATGGTGGCCGAATGTTGCCGCTGGTGGCGTACCACTTCCCGTTAGACTTTGTCCCAGAGTGGCAGCGTGCCTACCGTCCCGGGGCATTGGTTCAGTTCCAAGTCGGAATTCCCCGCGAGGCGGCGCCGGCGGCGTTCCCAGCGTTTCTCCGCGCGGCTCAACGGGCAAAACTTGAACCGTATCTGGTGGTTGTAAAGGTCCATCGCCCCGATCCGAGTCTTTTAAGCTACCTGTGCGACGGCTACAGCATTGCGCTTGATTTTCACCAAACACGGCGGAACCAACCCCGGCTGCGGGAACTACTGCGAGAACTCACGGATCTCAGCCATGCCCACGGGGCGAAGTTTTATATGGCGAAAGACTCGTTCCTATTGCCCGAGGATGCCCGAAAATCATTCGGATCAGAGGCGATTAACCAGTTTCGGTGGGCAAAAAGCCGCTTTGACCCGGACAATTTGATTACCTCTTCCTTATTTAGGCGTCTAGAGATAGCAGATAATCCCTGATGTACAATCAATCGCGGTCGCAAAATTCGTGGCTGTCCGCCTACTATCCCGACAGGAGACGACTCTGACCGAACCCACCGTTGTTACTTCCCCCTATTCTGGCGATATAACCGCAGCCCTGCCGTTTCGCGCGGAATCGGATGCATGGCTGAACGAAGTCAAACACGCTGGCTCCGTACTCATCGGCACGCATCTCAATCCGGATGGAGATGCTCTGGGTAGTGCCCTCGCCGTTTCCTTCTATCTAGATGGCTTGGGAATTCGAAACGAAGTAATTTGTCACCATCCCGCACCAAAGAATCTTCGATTTCTGCCCGGTGTCTCGCGTATTCGCCAAATTCCGGTCGAGGAGAAGCATGATCTGGGCATCATTCTCGATCTCGACTCTAGCGAACGCCTAGGCGATGCCGCACCATACTTCCAGGGCTGCCAAAGAATCATCGTCGTGGACCACCACATTCCTCACGAAAAGCCCGGAGACGTGCGAATCATCGACACCGGTTCCGCCGCGACGGCAGTCATCCTGACCCGGTTGCTCCGCGCCATCGGTGCTCCATTCACGCCCGAGATCTCAACTTGCCTACTCACCGGAATCGTCACTGATACCGGTTCCTTCCGATATCGAAATACTAACCCTGAATCGCTCGCGGCGGCATCATTCCTACTGGAGCACGGCGGTGATATCAACTTGGTGTCGGAGGAAATCTTCCAGTCCAAACCCCTGGCTTCCCAACGTCTATTGGGCCACGTCTTGGAAACAATGCAGCTCGAGGCCAACGGTCAAATCGCCTGGAGCGCCGTCAGCCTGGCTGACTTTGAATGGGCGCAAGCGAAAGATGAAGACACCGAAGGGTTTGTCAATGAGCTTCTGTTCATAGAAACGGTTCGTATTGCCACCCTGCTTCGAGAACCAAAGCCAGGCAAGGTTCGGGCAAGTCTCCGCTCGCGGGCGGATATCGACGTGGCCGCCGTAGCTCGACTATTTGGCGGAGGTGGGCACCGCAATGCGGCTGGATGTACCTTCGACGGCACGCTAGAAGAAGTCGAGCAGATCCTGATTCGGGAGCTAAAACTTTGCTTGGCGTCCTCCTAATTGATAAGCCACTTGGAGTTTCGTCCCACGACGTCGTCAACCAAGTAAGGCGACGGTTCGGAACGCGCCGGGTCGGTCATGCGGGAACGCTAGATCCCCTTGCCACCGGGCTATTGGTAATCGCCGTCGGCAGTGCCACCCGATTCTTGCAGTATCTCCCCCTCGAGCCCAAAGGGTATGTCGCTTCGATTCAGTTTGGTTCAGCCACCACGACCTACGATCGAGAGGGTGAAGAGACATTCACCGGGCCAGTTCCTGAAAATTTGGCCGAATCACTTGCCGGTATCCTGCCCGAATTCTCCGGGTTGATCGATCAGATCCCTCCGGCGTTTAGCGCGATTAAGGTCAATGGTCAGCCGCTGTATCGGCTAGCTCGCGCCGGGATTGCGGTGACTCCCGAGTCAAGACGCGTTCATATCGGACGGACCGAAATAATCGCGGTTGAGGGCACTCACGCGACTGTTCGCATCGAATGTAGCGGCGGAACATATATCCGATCCCTTGCCCACGATTTTGGCCAGAGACTAGGTTGCGGCGCGCACCTGAGTGGTTTGGTTCGCGACCGAGTGGGACGATTCCATTTGGAAGATGCAAAGGCTCTGGATGTGGTCACGCCCCAAGATTTGATACGGCTGGATGAAGCGCTGCCTCCGATGCCGGTGGTGGTCCTCACCGCCGATCAAGTGATTGACGTTCGGCACGGGCGCCCGTTAGGGATTGCCAATCCCCCCGAGCCCGGGATGGTGGCCCTGGCTGACCCGCAGGGTCGAATTGTCAGCGTTGCGAAAGTCGTCGGCAGCATCCTTCATCCCGAATGTGTCATCCCGGCGGAGGTTGCCGATGCTCACGTTTGAGCGGGCTGATCGCTCCCGGCCATTGCTGAAAGACCGGCGATTTGAACTCAGCCAGTGGTTGTGGTTTGGCACTTGGCTTGCCGTTACCATCGTTGGCTGGAAACTAAAGCCCGACCATGTAGGTCATGGAACTCATCAACAGCTCGGGTTACCACCTTGCCCCAGCGTGATCTTTTTTGGGCGCCCGTGCCCGGCATGTGGTCTCACCACGAGTTGGACGGCGACCCTTCACGGCGAATTCGCAACCGCCTTTCAAGCCCATGCCTTGGGGCCGATTCTGTACGTCCTTTTCACAATTTCCGCATTCATGGCCGGCTGGGGGGCACTCAAACACATCCGGGTTGGGACCGATACGCCGCTGTTCAATCGCGTCACGGTGATCGTTGCCATCGTCTTTTTCCTCTACGGAGTCGGACGGTTTGTTGCCACCAAAGACGGGTATCGAACATCTTACGAAAACATGTGGTCCGGGACTCTGCGCAATTCGTCTCCGCCCTAGTTAGAATCGTACCGGGCAAAAAGAGCCGGCGTGCCGCCGGTGTGCCAGAACAACGTCTTCCCTCGAATTTCGCCCTGCTCGATCCTACGCTTTAAGCCACCAAACGCCTTCCCGCTGTAAATGGGATCCAGAAAAATTCCTTCTGCCTTCGCCAGCCACTCAATGGCCGCATCACCCTCATCGCTAGGAATTCCGTATCCAGGGCCTACCGCGCTAAAGTCCATTTCAAAATCCTTTGCCGTCACGGTGTCGTCCCGATGCAGCAACCGACGCAGGCCATTCCCGAGGTCGGCAAAGTCTTCCGTGATCTCGGGTTCGGGGTCGCACGCAAAACCAAGCACACGTGTTTCCGCTAAGCCAAGCTGCAGCCCGACATGCGTCGAGCCGCTGGACGACGCAAAAACGACCGTATCAAAACCGGATGGAATCTCTTTCGCCGCTTGATAGAACCCATACGCCCCAGTTGGTGAGCTTCCACCGATCGGAATCTCGTAAACCGCATAACCGCGGGATCGGTATTCTTCCGCCACCTTTCGGGCAGCGGCGTAAAGATCTTCCCAGGTTCCATTTGCGTTCCAATGCAGATCGACCCCCAGTAAGTGATCCAGAAGGACGTTTCCCCCCGTTTCCCGCAGTCCCCTTTCGGTGGGCATCTCGTCCTCGAACGGCATTTCCATCACCGCTGCCGCGCAATGAATCCCCGCCATGGCACATGCCGCTCCGAGTTGGCGAATGAAATTAGATTGTCCGCTGCCACAAGTTACAATCACCTGCGCTCCGGCTTCTATCGCCTCTGCCAGGAGATACTCCAACTTACGACCCTTGTTACCACCCATAGCGAATCCGGTCAAATCATCTCGCTTAATCCAAAGGTCAATCCCCAGGGCTACCGAAGCCCGGTCCAGCCGGTGCAAAGGAGTTGGGGAAAGGATCAACGGAAACTTGGGCAACTCATGCACCCGCTGGGTCTACCTTCATAACGCCCTATCTTGCCAGCGGTACGATTTCCATATGAAACTTTCCGGGAGGAAGTGGTGGCGCTACGGCATCATTGGACTCACCATTCTTGTGGCCGGCCTAGTGATCTGGGTTGGACCTGTCCTCATCTCCGCCAAACGTGCCGGACTTTTGGATGCAACCGAAGCCGAAAAATACCAACCATCCCGGGAGGCTAATTTGAAGGCAATCGCCACCGCACTCAACTTGGTGCACGACTCCGACGGCGTTTATCCCGTCGCAGGAAAATGGATGGAATCCATCGGAAATCGTCTTCAGCGTAACGGCATGACGGCAGCAGATGCCCAACTAAAGCTGATCCGACCGGGCCTGGACCCAAAATCTGGGAAGTACGGATACGCCTATAACCAGAAAGTCGCGGGCAAATACCGCGATGACCTGCCAAAAGGCACATTACTGGTGGTGGAGAGCCGCAACCTTGCTCGAAATGCCGCATCAGAGGGCGAAATAGAAGCGGGACTGTGGGCGGTCACGATCGAAGGAACTCTCGTAAAAACCGCAAAACAAAATTAAACCGTTGGAATCGGGATCAATTTAGCTTCTCATGCGTCGTATCATGGATGTGGAGAGAATCGGCCAATGGTGGCCGATTCACGCAATTACGATCATGATGGAAACTTTGTTTTCTCGGCGGCTGAAGATGTCCCTGCTAGGTGCTTCGGTCGCTCTCATTGCGCTCGGAGGCTCCGCTTCCCGAGCTTGGGCGGCGGGATCAGATTCAGTCGTCCCCGTCAACGCCGACGCAAAAAAGACCCGCAAGGTGCAGGTGCCACAAGGGCTTGTTACTCCTTTTCCCCAGCTAATCGTAACCTTGCGAGACGGCGTTAGTCCAGAACTCTTTGCAACTTACTACGGATTAAGGGTGCAAACGAGACTCGCCCATCCCAACGAGTTTGCTCTCAATGCGGCTTCCAACCAGATTGCTCGCCAAACCCTCTCTTCACTGATGAAGGATTCGGCAGTGATCAATGCCTACCAAAACGCGTTTGTTAAGCGCGTAAAAAGCGGATTCGTACCGAACGACCCGTACTACACCTACAACAATCCCGCCGGCTTCCCTGGGCAATGGCATCTGTATAACAGCAACAACCTCGGTGGGGTGAACATCGATTCCCGGGTGAAAGCCGCTTGGGACCTCAACTTCACCGGTACCGGGGTAAAGATTGGAATTTGTGACGACGGCCTTCAAACCACCCATCCCGATCTGTCTCCAAACTACAACGCTGCCGATAGCTATGATTTCGGACAAAACGATGGCGTCCCCGACCCCGTGAGCGTTGATGACAATCACGGCACTTCCGTTTCTGGCGTCGCCGCCGCGAAGGGAGGCAATTCTCTCGGCGTTACCGGCGCTGCACCGAATGCATCCGTGTCCGGTCTGAGAATGGACTTTGATGCGTTGACGCTCAACATGCTGTACGACGTGATTGACTATCACTCGAACGCAGCCAACAGTAATATCAAGGTCAAAAACCACTCCTACGGAGCAACGGATACGTACGACGCGTCCGCCGGAGAAAAGTCGAGACTTGCCACATCCGTTTCGTTCGGCACAATTCACACTTGGGCGGCAGGCAATGCGCGCGGAACCTATACGCAAGACGCGAATAAGCAAGAACCACAAAACTCTCCCGACGCGATCACCGTGGCGGCTCTATCGAGTGCCGGAAAGTATGCGAGCTACTCGAGTTTTGGCGCCAACGTTTTTGTAACGGCGCCCTCTAGCAGTAACGGCGGATACGCCATCACAACCACCGACCGAACCGGGGCGGATGGTTACAACGGCTCGGAATCGTTTACTGATCGAAACTATACGACGACGTTTGGCGGTACCTCAAGTGCATCGCCGCTGGCCGCCGGCGTCCTCGCTTTGGTGAAGCAGGCCCAGCCAAACCTGAACACCCGTTTTGCCAAGCACCTCTTGGTTATTTCCAGCGATGTGGTCGACGCGGGTGACGCCACCCCGGAAAGTGACGGAGGTTGGAAAACCAATGCAGCCGGTAACAAGTTCAATCAAAACTACGGATTTGGTCTGATTAACGCCGGGAAACTGGTCACTAACGCCGCCCTCTACACGGGCGTTACCACCCTAGAGACAAATACGACCGGTACGGTGACGGTGAATGCAAGCTTGGCCGACCGCACCGCCGCGGGAGACGGTGTCCTTAGTCGCACGTTCACCATCGGCTCGTCCACGAAGTTGGAAGACATCCTCGTCAACCTCAACATGACCCACCCGGCGATCGGCGATGTGGAAGCATTCCTTGTCTCGCCTTCCGGAACGCGCAGCCGACTAATGTACCGATCAGGATCTGACTACCACTCGGATCTGGATTGGACGTTCGATACCAACGCGTTCTGGGGCGAAAACCCGAAGGGCACCTGGACCATCGAAGTTCGCGATGTACTCGCGGGCGATTCTGGCAAGTGGGTGAGCTACAACGTCACCACTCGGCACGGAGCACTCGTTCCAGTAAGCGGTGGGGGAACGGGCGACCAGGCGCAGTTCGTTAGCCAGTCGGTCGCAACGTCGATCTACTGCAATAACATCTACAACGCGTCAATCACCCTAAAGAACACGG
>CANFJD010000021.1 GCA_947447315.1 Fimbriimonadaceae bacterium | reverse complement strand
GGGGGAAGGCTGACGAGTTTGGTGAATCCTCACTCGGAGACCACGAGCTTTACCTACGACAACCTGAACCGGGTGACGCGGGAGACGCTGAACCCGGGGCAGTATTCGGAATTTGGCTACGACACGCGAAACCGGCAGACGAGCAATACGATTAATAAATCTGACGGCATCTTTGTCTAGGCGTCAAAGTGCCGTCACAGACCTAAAGTGCCATCATCGTAACCCTAAGAGGGACTATTGTGAAAAAGTCGGTATTTCTGCTAGTTGCCAAACCGCCGGATTTGAACCTGAACGGGCGCTGATAGTAGGGATTGCGATACCACCAAAATTTCGCCATCCCGTTCGCCGACCTCTCTCAATAAACCACCAAATGAAGAATAAACGCTTATAGCAAACATGACCGGTCAATCCACCAAAATCTGCCGCACGTAGCGACTCCGGCCGCAATACTGCCGGACAAAACCCGGCAAAACTACCGTACTGAGGTGAGCCCCCGGGGTAATCAACAACACTCACGCGCGAAAATCCGTGCCGATATGTCACTACGAAACGCGTTCGATGCTGAAGCGGGCAAGTTGTTTTAGGGGTTCGGAGGGGACGAGGGAGATGGCTTCTTCTACTAGTTGCTGGGCCATGGTGCGGGATTGATCGAGGCCGAAGGCGGCGGGGTAGGTGGCTTTGCCGCGGGCGGCGTCGGAACCCGACGCTTTGCCGAGCGCCTCGGCGGTGGCGGTGACGTTGAGAATGTCATCGGCGATCTGGAACGCCAGACCGACCTTCTCGCCGTACTGCCGAAAATGCTCGACGGTTTCCGCATCGGCCCCGGCAACCAGGGCTCCCATTTGGCAGGTGGCGGCGATGAGGGCGGCCGTCTTTTGGGCGTGGATGAACACCAGCACCTCGGGCGACGTTTCGGTGCCCTCGGCATAGATATCCTGGGCTTCACCCTGGACTAATCGGAAAGAGGCATCGGCCAGAACCGCGGCAACGGCGGCCCCGTTGGGAGCCTCCAGCGCCATCCGAAACGCGAGGGCAAACAAGGCATCGCCCGCCAGAATCGCGGTGGCCTCATCAAACTGCCGGTGGCAGGTGGGGCGACCGCGTCGGAGGTCGTCGTTATCAATCGCGGGCAGATCGTCGTGGATCAGTGAGAACGCGTGCACCAGCTCCACCGAGGCGGCGGCGAGTTCCACCCCCGGAACCTCATCAGCCGAGACGGCGGCTGCAGAAAGGAACACCAGCGCGGGGCGCAACCGCTTACCGGGGGCCAGGGCCGAATAGCGCATCGCCTCGTGCAATCGACCCGGTGGTTGATCTATTGCGGGAATTCGCGCGGAAATGGTGCGATCCGTCGTTTCGCCGTAGGCCTTTAGTAGCGATTCCAACTGCACCGGCTGAATTCTACCGTTCGGGGCGCATCTTCATCGGTAGAATCGGCCCCATGGGGAAGTTGCGTCCGGTGGTTGCGACCCGTTATTCCCCGGCTGCCGGTTCGCTTGCTCGCCTCATCTCTCCGCCGGCCGAGTTCCTCTCCGCCGCGCAGATTGAGGACATCACCGCCGCCGTTCCGCACCACATCCTGGCCCTCGCCGCTCCCGCGCCCAACCGGTCGGAACGCAGTCGCTTTGTAAAGTTCGCCCGCAGCGGCGCGCTGAACCAAGAGTGGAACCGCGACGGCATTCTGCAGGTGGATGACTACGCGCAGTTCTATCACCTCACCATCACGGGGCGAAAGCGAGAACCGCAAAACGGCATCTTCGCGCTGGTGCCGCTGGACGAGTTTGAAGACGCGACGGCTCCCGATGCCGACTTCCGGCTGTTGCTAGAAGCCACCCGCACCTGGTTTGAACCCGCCATCGCCACGACGACGGCAACGCTCCCCCAGCCGGGGTACGAGCCCCCGGTGGCGGAGACCGAGTTCGACGGCGTTACCTACACGCTCTCACCCATCTCGGATCCCGATGAGATCGCGGCCATCGAAAAGCAATCGGAAGACTGGGATCTCACGCTGATATCGGGGCAAGGTCGCATCACGGCGGCCCAAGCCTTTGCCGGTCGAAAACCAAACGTTCCCGAACGGGAAACCTACGCCCTGGTCCTGATCTTGGAAGCCCTGCCGGAAGAGGAGCCGGATAGGTCATTCAGCCCGGTAGTGCGAACGCCCGACCCGGCGGCTCTGTCCAACGCCTACCTCGAATATCAGGTGATCCCGCCCATTGGCCTGCTCACTTGGAACGTGGGGGACTTTATTTAGGTGGAAATTCGACTTCTCGGCACCGGTGCGGCGGATGGCATTCCCAGTTATTACGGGGACGACACGGTGAGTCGGTATGCGCGAAGGCACGGCGGAAAGGACATCCGCACCCGCAGCGCGGCGCTGATTGATGGTCACCTGAAGATTGACCTGCCGCCCGATACCTACGCTCAGTTGCAGCGCGATCGACTGTGCCCGCTGGATTGGACGGCCCTGGTGTTCACGCACGGTCACGACGATCACTTTGCCCGCCGCGAGTTGCAATACGCCCTGTTTCCGTTTACCGACGCGGAATTCATGCCGTATCCGATCTTCGCCAACGAGCAGGTGGCTAGCCACATCGAGGAGATCTATCCGCAGTGGCCGATCGAGGTGATTCGTACCCATTCGTTCAGCACGTTCCACCATCTAGATTACAAAATCACCCCGATTCGGGCGCGGCACAAAGAGGATGAGGATAGTCAGAACCTCATCTTTCAGCACCACGGCAAGACGTTCTTATACGCGACGGATACGGGAATATGGCCCCACGAGACCTTTGCCTTCCTGCAGCAGTTTGAGCTGGACGCCATCGTGATTGAGTGCACGGACGGGCTGCGGAAAGGCACCTACGCCGGGCATTTGGACATTGATGCCTGCGTTGGCGTGATTGACGCGCTACGCAATACGGGAGTTCTGCGCGAGGATAGTCGGGTGATTACCACGCACCACAGCGCGCGCGGCGGGGCGCGTCACCAAGACCTGGAGAAGCACCTGAGCAGGCACAACATCGAGCCGGGCTACGACGGCATGGTCATTAAGCTATAAAAATTAGACGCTTTCCGGCATATCCGGACGTCCGTACGAATAGCCATCGGATGGCGGGCGCGAAGGCTAGGATGGCCTATAACCCTCGGCGCCGCCCTAAAGGCGCAAAAATTAGCGCTTTTTCCAGTTTGGATTATCAAACTTTTTTGAGATCTCGGCTTTCTGTTCGTCGGTCATATCCAACTTAACATCTTCCGGTTTGGTTTCTTTCGTATTGTCGGCGGCTTCCGAAGAACATCCGGCTAAAACGCCAGCGAGAACGAGGAGGCAGAGTAAAAATAGCGACTTCATAGGAATGGGGTTTGCATAGAAGCATGAGGAGATGCCAGGCATCTCCCCATGGTGAATGTGGTTACGGGTTAGCTCGTGCCGAAACCAGAAGGGCGTTGATGTCTACACACTTCATGCCCAAGGTCGGGAATCCACCGGCATCGGTCGATTCGCCTTCCACGATGGAATCGCTGGCGCACAGCTTGTTGGCATCAACGATCGACTTCGGCATCTGGATATAGGTGTTGCCGAGCGACGGCACCTTATACGCACCGTACATCACGGACTTGGCGTGGCCATCTACGAACGAGTTGACCCACTTTCCGCCGTTGCGCGGCTCTTTGTTCTGGCCGTCTTCGGTTTGGTAGTAGTACGCATTGGTGTACATCGGCGAGTCGGCCGTGGTGACGAACATTTGCATGTTGGCTGGCGATTCGAAGCCCGTCATGGACTTGCCTTTCCAGATTCGACCGGTCTGGCATCCTCCGAAGTCGGTGCAGATCTCGAAGTCAGCCGAAGCGACTTCGAACATACCCGTGCCGCCACGGTAGTTGAGGACGCCAAAGTTCGGAGCGAATCCAATCATGCGTCCCTTCGGGTCGATGTAGGTGTCGCCACCGGTTCGGGTTCGGTTTACATCGTAAACGATTTCGCGGTTCTTGATGTACGGCTGCAGGAACCACTGCCACTCGCCGTAATCGTTCAGCGAGTCGTGATTGAACTGGCAGTGGAACATATCGTCGGAGTCGCTGTTGTACATCAGCTCGGCCAAGGCGACGTTCTTAACATTGCTCAAGTTCTGGGTGTTCTTCGCGGCGGCCTTAGCCTGGGCGAATACGGGGAAAAGGATAGCGGCTAAGATCGCAATAATTGCGATCACAACTAGTAATTCAATAAGTGTAAATGCTTTTCGCATGGTGAGATGCCCCCTAATGGACACTTCACTATCACCGGTGATTGTTAAGCTACTAGCGCTGATATTAAACTGGAGTTAAAGCAGTCTAAGACGTTAATAACCGACGCTTTTTTGGGCGGCAAACTGGACCGATAGGTTGCCCTGTACCGTACATTCGGCCGCTCCCTTGGTCACTTTAAGGCCCGTAACCGTCGCCAAGGTTTCGCAGAAGAGCTCACTGCGCGAGCCGCCGCCGCCGACGCGGATCTCGGTGAAGTTTCGCCCCGTAACGGCTTCAAGTTGGTACGGCACTTTAGCGAGGGCATCGATGAGTGATTGCAAAGCTATGCCGGCCCATTCGCGGTGATCTCGCGGGGATTGGGAAAGCTGATTGCGGACGTATTCCACCAAGTTTTTGGGATTGAACAGTCCTTCATCGTCCAGATCGATCCTCGCCGTCACCAACATATCCGCGGTGGCGAGCCACTGGGGAACATCGCCGCCCACGCCCAGCTCCTCGTGCAGTCGGTTGATGACGTAGAAGCCCGGCACGTTCTTCAGGAGTCGCACGCGACCGTCGACGGTGCGCTCGTTGGTCAGGTTGGCCGTCCGGGCGGAGTCGGAGACGATGGGAATATCGACCACGCACCCGATTAGCGACCACGTGCCGACATTCAGAAAGATCGTGGAATCGGTGATGGGACTGAGACCCGCGACCGCACTAGCCGTATCGTGGGAACCGACCGAGGCCAGTCGCACTCTGTCGGTCACATAACCGCCGATGTGACCGGGGAGAGTTGGTTGAAAATCTGGCATATCCCATCCCGCGAGTTCGAACGCGCGGGGCGACCAGTTGCCATCCAGCCCCATCAATTGGGTGGTGGAGGCCATGGTGAACTCCCAGTTCATTTGCCGGGTGAGCAGGTAGCCAATGAGGTCGGGAAGGGTGAGCCAGCGGGCGCGGAGGGGCAGCGTCGGATCTTCTTTGCGCCGGGCGATGAGCTGGTAGATAGTGTTGAATGGCTGGTGCTGGATACCGGTGAGACTGAACAGTTCATCCCGTTGCTCCGCCATTTCAGCGTAAACGCGGGCGTGACTCTGGTCGCGGTAGGCCACGGGCGGCATGATGAGGTCACCTTCAGCATCGATGAAGCCATGGTCGACACCCCAGGTATCAATGGCGAGGGTGGAGCGGGAGAATCGATGCGCGGCGTACTCGGCGGCGCGGCGAGTGAAATTTAGGAGTTGGTCGAAATCCCAGTTCAGGCGTCCGTTCTGTTCGATCGGAGAGTGGGCGATCTGTTCAATCACCTCGAAACGCAGTTCGCCATCTTCCAGCCATCCCGCCGAAAATCGGGCCGAAGTCGCCCCCATATCCACCGCCACCGCCCCGCGCATGCGAAGATTCTAGCCGGTGTCGGCTCGGTAAGATATGCCCGCAATGGCGCATGATCTCCGCTTCCGGCAGATTCACCTCGATTTCCATACCAGCGAGCACATCGCGGGGATTGGCGACGATTTTGATCCGGAGAAATTCGCTGGCACATTGAAGGCGGCGCATGTGGATAGCGTCACGCTGTTCAGTCGCTGCCACCACGGATGGATCTATCACGACACCGAATTTCCCTATCGCCATCCGAACCTCAGTCGGAACCTGTTGGCGGAGCAGATTCGCGCCTGCCACGCCGCGGACATCAAGTGCCCGATCTACATTACGGTGGGCTGGGACGAACTGCAGGCGCGATTGCACCCGGAGTGGCGTGAAGTGGATGCGAACGGCCGGATGGTGGGGGCGGGTCCGCTGGAGCCGGGCTGGAAGAAGCTGTGCTTTGGCTCGCCGTACATCGATTACGTGGTCGCCCAAACCGAAGAAGTACTGGACCTTTTTGGCGACGAAGTGGACGGGCTGTTCTTCGACATCATCTTTGTGAACGGGGCGCATTCGTCGTACGCAATGGAGGAGTATTCGCGTCAGGGCCTCGATCCGCGGCGGGAAGAAGACGTCCGGAAGATGAAATCCTGGCTGATTCACCGCTACATGAGCCGGGTGACCGATGCTGCCCGCGCCAAGCAGCCGAACGTGCCAATCTTCCATAACTCGGGGCACGTTTCGCCCGATTTCCGCGACCGTTTGCACTATTTCAGCCACCTGGAAGTGGAGTCGTTGCCCACCGGCGGTTGGGGCTACAACCACTTGCCGCTGGCTGCCCGCTACACCCGCACGCTGGACGATCAATGGCTGGGGATGACCGGAAAGTTTAGCGAGACCTGGGGCCATTTCAATAGCTACAAGAATCCGGCGGCACTGGAGTTTGAGTGCTTTTCGGCGCTGGCGTTGGGTGGACGTTGCAGCGTGGGCGACCAGCTTCCTCCACGCGGCGAACTGGATGCCAAAACGTACGAGCTGATCGGCGGCGTATACGCTCAGGTAGCGGCGCGGGAGCCGTGGGTTTCGGGGGCCAAACCGGTTACCGAGATTGCCGTTATCAATGCGGAAGTCATTCCTGGCGCGGGCGACCGGGCGAATAATGCGATCAACATTGGCGTGATGCGAGCTTTGGCCGAACTGCAGCACCAGTTTGACTTCGTAGATTTCGCAACCGATCTCTCTGGCTATCGACTCCTGATTCTGCCCGATGCCATCTCGCTGGATGCTCCCCAGATCGCGGCTATTGATGCCTTTGTGGCGCAGGGTGGACGAATTTTAGCCACCGGAAAGTCGGGCTTTGGACTCGCTAACTTCCCGGCCGAGTTTGTAGAGGACCGCCACTTTACGCCCGACTACTTGCAGTACGGCGACACCATCGGAGTAATGTACGAGACCTCGGCTCGGGTGACACCTACGCCGGGGGCCACCGTGCTCGCCGACATTTGGGATCCTTACTTCAACCGAACGGCGGAGCATTTCTGCAGCCATGCCCATGCACCGGCGGCGGGACCGAGTGGCGACCCGGGCATCCTGATTCAGGGGCCGATTGGTTATATGGCTCACCCCATATTCGGCACCTACGCCACTCACAGCATGACCTTCCATCGCGACTTGGTGGAAATGATGCTGGGACGGCTACTTCCCGATCCGCTGGTGAAGCTGCACGGTCCGCGCAGCATTCAGGCTCACGTTCAGCAAAAGGGGTCCGAGACGCACGTTCACCTGCTCCACTACATTCCTGAGCGGCGCGGATTGCGGTACGACATCGTGGAGAATTCCCTGAGCCTTGCCGGAGCGACGGTGCGGGTGAAGGGCACTTTCACGCGTGGTGTCTTTGAGCCGCAGGGAGTCCCTGCCGAACTGATTGCTGATGGCGATTACGTCTCCGTGGCGCTGCCCGCTGTTTCGGGCCACACCATCTTGGTGCTACATTAACGGCAAATGGCAAAACGGCAAGCGGTCATAAAATCTCGGCAAAAACCGACCGGGTTTCCCTGGTCGCCGATTTTGGCGGCGGTCGCGCTGATCGCCTCCATCTATGGCTTTTGGATCTATCCCCACCAGCGCGGGGAGTACAAAGTTCGCGTCGAATTTGATGAATCGGCTGTAAAATGATCCCATGACCCAGACGGTTAAAGCGAGAACCGACGCCGATGGTCGGGTTACCATTCCCACCGGGTTGCCATTGCAGAACATCATCGTGTCATTTGATCTGGACCTGACGGAGCAGCAATCGGGGCATCCGCTAGCAAAGTACGCTGGCTCCGATCCGGAGCTGTTTGAGTTAGTGCAGGCGGCGCGGACGGACTCAGATTGGAATTCTTGGTGAATTCGCACCCACAACCTCTGTACGCGCCTGATACAAATGTCTGGTCTCGGTTCTTACGCCAAGATCGCCTAGTCACCACGAAATTACTTTCGGTTGAAAGTACTTCTCTGCGTCTGCTTTCTCCGGTTCGCTTCGAACTATTGTATGGTCGGTTCAAAGCACCAAACCAACAAAAGGAGAGGAATCTTCGTGACCTCTTCACGGTTGTGACCTCCGTCTCGTTTGATGATGAGTCAGCCGAGATAGCTGCTCGATTAAGAGTGGACTTACGTCACGCGACAATAGGTCCCGTTGATCTGCTGATTGCCGCTATTTGCCTGGCGCACGATCTGATTCTCGTTACGCACAATTCTGGTGAATTCCAGCGAGTACCCGGACTTCGCCTCGAAGACTGGGAAATCTGAGCCCAACCTACCCCCAACCGGGGTAAAAGATGAGCAATGCAAAAACTATGGGGCGGCGCGTTCGCCGAGTCCACGTCCGATCTCGTGGAGCGATTTGGTCAGTCAATCGAGACTGATCTTAATTTTTGGCAGGAGGATATTATCGGCAGCGTCGCGCACGCGCGAATGCTGGGTGAAACTGGAATCATCTCCAAGGAAGAAGCGAAGGCTCTCATCGATGGTCTAGAGAAGATTCACGAAGAGGGTCCCAGCTATCTGAAGCTGGACGTGGAGGACGTTCACACCGCGATCGAATTCCGCCTCGGTGAAATCGTGGGACCGGAAATCGCCGGCAAACTCCACACCGCGCGGAGCCGTAACGACCAAATAGCCACCGACACTCGGCTTTACGTTTTCAATCAGTTCATCCGCACGCAGGACGAGATCAAGAAGTTGCAGGGCCTCTTGCTCGAGCTCGGTCGCAAGTACCGCGCCGACCTTATGCCGGGTTACACGCACCAGCAACGAGCCCAGCCGATCACCCTCGGGTTCCATTTGATGGCGCACTTTTGGGAGTTTCAGCGCCATGGTTTGCGCTGCGAACGACTGCTGGGAGGCGTCAATTTTTCGCCGCTCGGCAGTGCCGCGCTGGCCGGAACCAGCTTCCCCATCGATCGCGAAATGACGGCGAAGGAACTCGGCTTTTTGGGTCCCATTCCAAACGCACTGGATGCCACGAGTGATCGCAGCTACATCCTAGACGCGCTCCATATTTGTGCGTTGATCATGATCGATCTCAGCCGCATCAGCCAAGAGCTCATTCTTTGGAGCGGCAAAGAGTTTGGCTTCGTCAAGCTCGCCGACAGTGTCACCACGGGTAGCAGCATCATGCCGCAGAAGCGGAACCCCGATATGGCCGAGCTCATCCGCGGACGCACGGCCCGGGTTATCAGCAACTGGAGCACGCTGGCCGTCACCATGAAGGCCCTTCCTTTGGGATACAACCGCGATACCCAAGAAGATAAACCGCCGCTCTTCGACAGCCTGCGCAAGATCCGCGACAGCATTCAGCTGGTTCACCAGATGCTGGAAAGCGCCAACTGGCAGACGGAACGGATGGCCGAGTGCACCTACGGCGACTTTAGCACCGCGACCGATCTGGCCGATTTCCTCGCCACGACCGGAATGCCGTTCCGCCAGGCTCACGAGATTGTCGGGAAAGTAGTGCGGGGTTGCTTGGAGCGCGGCCTGGTGCTGGAAGATCTCACGCCGGAATCGCTGGCCGAAATCGCGCCGGAAGTCCCCGCCGTGGCACTGGATCGACTCTCCGCCCGCGAAAGCGTGGATCGCCGCAACAGTCAAGGCGGCCCGGGGCGACGTGCCATGGACAAACAGTTCGAAGACGCCGCCCGCGTCTACGAAACCGTCGGCTTTCCAAAGCTCATCTAGACTCAGTCCACTCTCGTCCCCAGGTAGAGGGTCGGAGATGTCTTGTGCTCCGGGGTGAGGGAATACGCTGCGCCAAAGATAAGGCGTAGTCGACCCCTCATCCCCGGCCCTTCTCCAAAGGGCCACCTACGCCCAGAGGGTAAGGGGTTACGCTGCGCCAAATCTGAGGCGTAACCATCCCCTCATCCCCAACCCTTCTCCCTTAGGGAGAAGGGAGCTTGAATTAGAGCAGGCGTAATGTGCCGGGCTTGCTGAGGGCTTCGTTGGCGGATTCGCAGCGGGGGCTAAGCAGGCAGGCGGGACAGCCATCTTGACACGAGCAAGAGGCCACCAACTGCCGAGCTGATTCTCGCCAGGCTAGGCGATCCTGAAAAAGACGCTCCGAAAAACCCAATCCGCCGGGGGTTTGGTCGTAGACGAAAACGGACGGTAGGAGGGTATCGGGCGTGACCAGATACCAAGCCGAACCCAAATCGCCACGATCGGCGCCGATGAGCCAGGGGGCGACGGCGGTGAGCGCGTGCTCCATGCCGTGAACCCCGCCGATTTGCTCCGCCATGTCGGCATCGGGATCCAGTTGCGGCAAATCTAACCGTACCGCCACCGTATCGAAGGTGCGGGCGGGAAGGGTCAGCTCTTCGGTATCCAGCACCGAATCGCCGTCTAGTGATTTGCGTCGGAATCCGACCACGGACTCCGAAACGGATACCGATTGCAACCGCCAGGGATATTCGTCGATCAGATCGGCATTGGTCTGCACCAGCGATTGTCGAATCGGGGAGGTGTAGTAATCCCCGTCAAATGGCTCGACGTAGGCAACGTTAAGCGTGAGATCCAAATCCCGCACGATGAACGATTGCCCCCGATGGAGATAGACCGCGCCCGGGTGGGCACTCCCCATCGCCCGCCAGCGCTCCATGCTGCCGAGTTCCTCGGCGCCCAAGAGTAGGCGAACGGTTTCCGAGTCGCCGGAGCGGATGTTGACCCGCAGGGCGGGAGAATCAAATGCGGGGTAGTAGAACAGTCCCGCTCGAAAGGTGAGCTCTCCCGACCGGTCGAGGGACTCCGCCGCGCCAAGCGCGGTTTCGCCAAAGCTATCTAGTTCAGAGGGCGCGATGGGCCGCTCGTAGGCCGCGCAAACTAGGTGTTGCGAGAGGATAGTGGGATTGGCTGGATTGGCGGTCACGTTCTCTTGCCTAGCGGCAAGCAGACGCTCGGGCTCTCGAAGCAAAAACTGCTCGAGCGGATCGTTATGGGCCACAAAGATCGCGAGGCCATCTCGGGTACCGCGTCCCGCCCGACCCACTTGCTGCCAAAACGAGGAAGGCGAACCGGGATAGCCATTCAGAACCACCGCGTCCAGATTGCCAATGTCGACGCCCAATTCCATGGCGTTGGTCGCACTGAGGCCGCTGAGCTTTCCCTTAAAGACGGCTTGCTCAATGGCACGCCGCTCTTTGGGGGTATATCCGCCCCGGTAGGCATCCATCTGGGTGGGCGCCACGGTGCCGCCTTCGCGCAGAAAGTTCTGGGTAGTGCGCATCACCAGCTCGGCTGAAATCCGAGCCCGACTGAATGTAAGCGTTCTCTGCCCCACCTCCATCAGCGTTGCCGTGATCTGAGCGCTGGCCACGTTCGCACTCATGCGTCGTTGCTCATTGATGGCGGGAGGATTGTAGAAAACGAAGGTGCGGCGACCAGCAGGAGAGCCATCGTCATCCACCAAATGGGCTTGGCGGCCCGTGAGTCGCGTGAAGAGCTCCTGGGGATTGCCGATCGTTCCGCTACTGGCGATGATGGAAGGATAGGTTCGGTACCACGCGCAAAGTCGCAAAAGGCGACGTAAGACGTTCCCGACGTGGGAGCCAAAGACGCCCCGGTAAACGTGCATCTCGTCCACCACGATCAGACGAAGGTTGCGCAGAAACTTTGGCCAATTTTCGTGCCCGGGCAACATGCCCACGTGCAGCATGTCGGGGTTGGTCAGCACCAGGTGTGCCTCTTTCCGAATCGCGCTGCGATGAGATTGCGGGGTATCGCCGTCGTAAGTCGCCACCCGTATTCCGGTGGGAGCCAATGCTTCCAGACGGGCTTGTTGGTCTTGCGCCAGGGCCTTGGTGGGAAAAAGCAGCAGCGCTCGCGCGGCCGGTTCTCGCAAGCAAATGTCCAGCGCGGGAAGTGCAAAACATGCGGTCTTGCCGGAATTTGTACCGGTGGAGACGATAACATCCTTTCCGACCAGGGCGAGTTCAATTGCCTGGGCTTGGTGTGAGAAGAGTTGGTCGAACTCTAGTTTCTCTCTTAGTTGGGGGTGCAAACGGGCCGGAATGTGGGCGAACTTACCGGCGCGAGGCTCCCAGGTCTCGGTGTGAGATATCTGATCGGCCAGGATAGGATCGCTAAACAAGCCGGTTACGCCGATCCGCTATTGGAAGCGAATGGATCATCTACCATCTCTGCCTGCTTCGCCTTCCGCCCTTGGGTGAGCTTCACAAAGTAAACGCTGAGCAGGAAGAGGATTACCATGGGAATGGCCATCATCAGCATCGAGAAAGCATCGTTACTAGGCGTGAGGATCGCTGATGCCACGAAGATAAACGTTGCTGCTTGGCGCCAATACTTGATCAGGGTCTCAGCACTCAGTAGCCCCAACGCTCCAAGCGCATACACCACCAGTGGCAACTGGAACCCGACCCCAAACGCCAGCATCATTTTGAGGATGAAGGTGATCATCGTGCCGGCGGTCTGGTTGATCGCGATGTCTTGGAACGAACCGCTAAAACTAGCAAACCAACTGAGGGCGCTGGGGATGATGATCCAACAAAATCCGGCGCCGATGATGAACAGCAGAAAGCTCAGCGGGGCCAAACGGGCAAATGGCTTTCGTTCGGCCGGGTGCAGAGCCGGGGCAATAAAGCCCCACAGCTGAAGCACGAGGAAGGGAAACGAGATGATGAGACCAATCGTGAAGCTGAGCCGGAACTGCAGCATAAACAGGTCGGTGACGCTGAGAACGACCTCTTGGTACGAAACGCCCTTTGGCAGGGCAGGCTTAACAGCCGCGTCCACGACACCTTCCAAGAAGCTGTAGAAGTACGGGAAAAGCCACCAACCTATGCCCCAGGCGACGGTGATGATGGCAATGCTGCGAATAATGCGATCACGAAGCTCCTCTAAGTGCTCAACCAGAGTCAACCGATACTCATCCGGGTCTCCGGTGTACGGCGCTACCGTTTTCTTGCTGAGCAATCGCATGTCTATATTCTAACGCCGAAAGACCCGGGAACATCTGCTCCCGGGTCTTTTCAGTTTGGATTTGTCCGTTCGAAATCTGACTTACTTCTTCTCGAGAGTCAGGATTCGGAGGCTGCGTACCTGGAGGAACGCATTCTGCTGAACGGTAGGAGCACCACCGCCGCCGAATGCACCGCCCGGGGCTCCGCCACGCGTGCCAGCTCCACCAGGGAATCCGCCGCGGTTACCGGCTCCCGGGAAACCACCCGGAGGGCCCTGCGGTCCGCCACCGCGACCGCCGCGCTGGCGAATGTCAATCGATCCTTGGTCGGGGAGAATCTCGTTGCTACCGCCGCCACCAGCGAGTCCACCGCCACGGCGAGGGCCGCCGCCAGCTCCTGCACCAGGAGGAGGAGCACCTGCTCCCGGCGCCGCAGCATTGCTGGACGCCGCACTCTGCGCATTGGCACCGCCAAATCCGAGTCCAGCGATGGTGGCCGAATCGGCCTTCACTTCAATCGATTCTTCCCGGACGGCTTTAAGTACCCGTCGTGAATCAAGATCAAACCATACGGTCTCGTTCAGGGTGACTTTGGCGTCACCAAGCGAAGAGGCTTTATTGCCTTCCAAGCTTCGCGCACCTACATCGATCACGTTCTGAATCTTTGCGCAAGGTCGACCCTGTTCCCATTCCACTCCCACGAATTCGCCGCGGGCCTTAAATGTTCGTACGACCGAGGTCACCTCATACAGCTTCTCCAAGTCCAAGACGCCGGATTGGAAGTTACTCTGCCAGCTATCTCCAACCGAGATAGCCTTCTGAGGAAGGGTCGGTAGAGGAATGGCCGCGAACAGATCCAGGTTGGAACCCTGACCGGTGGTGCCGCCAAACGGCGTGTAGAAGGGAATGGATCCCCACTTCTGAATGCCGGTTTCGGTGAGCTCCATGTAAATAGGAGCCATTTCGTAGTCGTAATAGCGCTTCGGAGCGTCTTCTCCAGAAGGAGTCAACTCGGCCCAATCTTTACCCTTGGTGGGCAACGGCTGCATTCGCAGCAGGGCTAACGGGCCATTGCTGCCGCGCGGGGTCACCTTGTCGACCGCGTAAAGCATTCGGATAGTCTCGCCATCTTCAGGAAATTCGGCGGCCTTTCCACCTGCTTTCTGTTGGTTCTCGGTGATATTAGATACCACCTGCTTCTGTTCAACTCGGTAGATCAGTTCGTCGCCAGCCTTCCAGGCATAGCGCAGTTTGATGCCCGACGACGGCACATTGATGCCGTATCGCTTGTTGATTACAATGTTGACCGACGATTCTGCAAGCTTCTTCGGAGTTTCTCCTACTTCATCGAAGAGAACGGCTTTCAGTTCGTCCGTTTTGCCCGGGGCGGTGTCCTGGATTCCTCGTCCCTTGGCGTCTAGAACGTACTCAAGGTACGCCCGACCGGCAGCCTTTCCGTTCTTCATCGGCTTAACGTACGTGGGACGGGTAGCTTCGATGAGCCGACCATTCAGGTACACGCCGATGTAGCCCGACTTGGGCACGCTTCCCAAGGGGAACCGAATACTGACCTTCTCCTTAATCCGTTCTCCCTCGTAAGGGCGGGTTATATTGAAGGGGGCCTGAGCCGCGCCGAGAGACGCGAACCCAACCAGAGCCATATTACCGATCCATCGCTTCATCTAAAATCACCACAACGAATTGGCTTGGCGTACGAACGCTCAGGCGGGCATCGTTGATATTGCTTAGATTTAGGACGTCAGAATTCGTGGAGTTGTCACAGCGTCGGACGCGGTAGCGCAGAGAATTCTGGCCCTCACCGCCCATAATAGCTAGACAAATGACAACCGCTCCGCTGGATATCGACTCGCTGAATCCTGAACAGCGCGAAGCGGTGATGCATCCGGGCGGTCCCCTGCTGATTTTTGCGGGCGCCGGCTCGGGCAAAACGCGGGTGATTACCTATCGAATTGCGCGCCTCATTTTGTCGGGGACCCATCCTTCCCGGATCCTCGCCGTAACCTTTACAAATAAGGCGGCCAAAGAGATGCGGGAACGATTGGAAGCCCTGGTCGGTGAAGTCGGCAAGACCATGTGGATGGGCACCTTTCACTCACTTTGTAGTCGACTACTCAGAATTGATGGAAAGGCGATTGGGCTGGATCCAAACTTTGTTATTTACGACGACTCGGATCAGCTTGCCCTGATCCGGGACATTCTGAAGCGGAAGAATCTGGACGACAAAAGCATCCAGCCACGCGGAATCTTGAGCGCGATATCGAATGCAAAAGAGAAGCTACAGTCGCCGGAAGAATTTTCCAAGCAGGCAGCCGGATTCTTTGAACGGATCGTCGCCGATGTTTATCCTCTCTACAATGCGGCGCTTTCGAAGGCGAACGCCCTCGACTTCGATGACATCCTCACCTTCGCTAACCGACTATTAGAACAACGAGCGGATATCCGAGAGAAGTATCAGGATCGATTCCTCCACGTATTGGTTGACGAATACCAAGACGTCAACTTTGCCCAGTACCGATTGGTGCAATTACTGAGCGGCAAACATGAAAATATCGTCGTAGTGGGCGACGATGATCAGAGCATCTACGCTTGGCGCGGAGCGGACGTCGGATTGATCCTGAAGTTTGCGAGCGATCACCCGAACGCCAAAGTCATCAAGCTGGAACGGAACTACCGATCAACCAAGACGATTTTGGCGGCGGCAAATGCGGTCATCAGCCGTAACCGGTCCCGCGCCGACAAGGCGCTTTGGACGGAGAACGCCGAAGGGGCGCGGATTTCCGTCACCCAGGCTGGCACCGAGCAAGACGAGGCGATGATGATCGCCGACCGAATCCAGCAAGATGTGCGAAACGGGCGTCGCACGTATGGCCAATTTGCCATCCTTTACCGAACGAACGCGCAGAGCCGCGTGATGGAAGAGGCTTTTCTTACCAACCGGATTCCCCACGTATTGATTGGTGGGCAGCGATTCTACGAGCGAAAGGAGGTCAAAGATATGCTGGCCTACCTTCGGCTCGCGCACAATCCGCGTGACGACGCCAGTTTCCGGCGGGTGATTAACGTGCCCACTCGCGGGATCGGGGCAACTTCCCTGGCCGCGATTGATGCCAAAGGACGGGAAGCCGACGTTTCCCTATTCGAATCAGCCCGCGATCAAGCGGTTCAGGCATCCCTGCCGAAAAAGACGGCGAGTGCCGTGCGGGCATTTATCGGAGCGTTGTCTGACGCCCAAGAGATGATCGAACGGCACGCCACGGTCACGGAGATTCTACGGGAGCTCTACCGAACCAGTGGATATTTGGATGCGCTCCGCGGCGATCCATCCGAAGATTCCATTGCGCGTCTGGACAACTTGCAGGAGTTCCTCAACGTGGCCAGCGAGTTCGATCACACCGCCGATGAACCGAACCTCGGTAGCTTCTTGGAAAGCGTGGCCCTGGTAGCCGATGTGGACAGCCTGCAATCGGAAGGGGGCGAAGCCGTTACGTTGATGACGCTGCACAGTGCCAAGGGACTTGAGTTTCCGGTTGTATTTTTGAGCGGGCTCGAGGAAGGAGTCTTTCCGCACGCCCGATCCTTGGGTACCGATCGAGAGTTGGAAGAAGAGCGCCGCCTCGCCTACGTGGGCATGACCCGGGCGCGTGAAGAACTGCACCTCCTGCACGCCCACCGTCGATCTCAGTACGGGACACCCAGTTTTAATATGCGCAGCCGGTTTTTGGAAGAAATTCCTACTGAGCTACTCGACACCGACTCGAATTATAGTTACGCGGTCGGTGGTCGAACCGGTAATCGCACGCCGGAGCGAGGCGGATCTTACGCATCCTCGGGATTTGCGCCCACTTCTGCTATCTCCACGATTTCCAGCCCCGGTGCTCCCGCCGCGCCAAGGGCTCCCGACTGGGTGAGCCCGTTCAAAGTGGGGGATCGGGTGAGACACGGAAAATTTGGGATGGGGATTGTGGTCGCTTGCATGCCGATTCGTGATGATGTGGAAGTCACGGTTATGTTCCCGGGAGTTACCGGAACCAAGAAGTTGGTCCAGAAATTGGCCAAGCTGGAAAAAATTGAGTAGGTACTCAGCGAAAGCGGTGGACCTAACGCCACATTGGATTACCGGAGTCCGCAGGTACACTCCCACCGCAGCATGATACGGGAGGATCTTCTCGACCTCAACGACGCCCTGCAGCATCCCGGTCGGAAAATTTCGGTGGACATCACCACGGAGCTTCCCGACGAGGGCGAACTGGACTTGGTGGCTCCGCTAGAGGGATTTTTGGAGGCAGTAAGTACAGGTAACTTGCTGCTGATTACCGGAGAATTCAAAGCGAAAGCCGTCGTCGAATGCGCGCGATGCTCGGGCCCGGTTGAAAAGCTTGTCAACTTTGAGATTGACGAGCAGTTTCCCGTCGTGGGCACTCCCAGCTCTCTCAGCGCCAAAGATTTTGCCCAAGTAGCCGCCGATGAGCCGTTTCCGCTCTTTGAAGGAAATCAGCTCATCGTCGAAGCGCTGCTGCGTCAGGCACTCTTGTTGGCGCTACCGAGTCAACCGCTTTGCGAATTTGGATGGGACGGTGATTGTCCGGTGGCGGCCGAACAGGAGGTCGCCTTGCCCAAAGCGAGCAATGCTCGACCCGAGTTTCTTGCCCTACAGAATTTGCTCGGTCCCGATAGCGACGAGATCGACGACGATCCGGAGGATGCATGAGCATTGCCTTGGATGCGATGGGCGGCGATTTCGCCCCCGGCAACATCATTGAAGGAGCACTTGAGGCCGCCGATCAGCTGCGGATGCCGATCATTCTGGTGGGCGATCTGGCCCGGATGAAGCCTTATCTCCCCGCCGTATTGCCAAGCAACGTCCATCTGCACCCGGCATCGCAAACGGTGGAAATGGACGAAAAACCCACCGACGCCTATCGAAAAAAGAAGGACAGTTCATTGATGGTGGCAGTGCGACTGGTAAAGGAAGGACGCGCCAAGGCCATGGTCAGCGCGGGAAACACCGGGGCGGCTTCGGCATTTTCTCTGCTTTCTTGGCGACAACTGCCCGGTATTCACCGCCCGGCTATCGCGGCGCCGATGCCGAATAAACACGACGGCTTTGTATTGCTGGACGCGGGGGCTTCGGTGGATGCCGAACCACAGGATCTCGTGGAATTTGCCCACATGGGACGCGCCTACGCCGAACGAGTGATGGGCCGCCACCAGCCGCGGGTGCACCTTCTCAACATTGGTGAAGAG
>CANFJD010000020.1 GCA_947447315.1 Fimbriimonadaceae bacterium | reverse complement strand
CGCCGCAGGCGATCCGGCGGGCGGATGCGGCGCTTACACACGGATGGCGCGGCGGCACCAGCTAGATGCGGTTGACAACCGGCAAACGATCCTTGAATACATGCACATTTGGCCTTTTCTATTTTCGGCCCAACAGTCTTTTTCTGGTTCGGAAATCGGTAAGTTTGGTCATTGCCGGGTGACGGTTGAAGCCGCGGCGTCCCCTGCGCAATCTGGCCGTTTGTCCATCAACGTGGAGGGGAAGCGGATTTGGACTGAAAGTTGCGACCCGAGTGAGGTGAAGGTATTCGGGAGTTCGGCAAGCGGCCGAATCATCGTTTTGAATCCACCTACCGGCTTTGATTCGTTCGCGTTCAATGGCACGTTGAAGAAGCAGGTTCACTTTTCTGCCGCGAGAGACCCTCGTCCCTTTTTGGTCGGAGAACGGTTCGTGGTCTGGGGAGAAGGGATCTTTAACTGGATTCAGATTGACCGTGGAGAGCTGAAGTTGCATAACGAGACGCGAAAATCCTTCGCTTTGGACCTACGTACCGGGCACGTTCGTCGGCTGCCACAACTGACGGAGTTGGGTCTGCCTCTTCTGATCATGAAGAATGTCCTCATGTCAATTTCGCCGAGGCGCTGGGATGCGGCATTTACCAGCCACAAGACGAACGAGTTTTGGCTGAGAGCAATCAATCTGGAAACGGGCCGGACAAAAAGCACAATAACCCGACTAGGCAATGTTGATGGCAAACGGATGTTCTCAGCCATTATTGGCTGGGACAGCTGGAAAAACATTAACAGTCGGCTTGATCGCAATTCGAATTATCTCACCATTTCGAGCCCATCCTGGGGCCGTGAATCGGTCCGCATTCGGCTCCATTAACATCGGTTCTTTACCTAACACAACCGGATTGCTCGCGTCTGGTGTGGGTTTCGGCGGTGGCAGATTTAGATGCATGTAGGCGACCAAGCGCCGGACTGGAGATTTGTTCCGACGAACACCGGAATATCCCGAACTCCGTTCCTTGGGTGAGCAGGGATACCCATCCCGGTCATGTTTGCACAACAGCTCTGGGACCGCGCTGCGGTCCGGCGGGAGGGGTGTCACTGCCCGGGGTCACCGGAGTGACCCCGGGCTAAACGATGTGATCTCTTCGAGATCAGGGGAATGGCACGCCGTTGATGCCGCGTTGCGGACAGGTACTTGAAATCCACTCGAAGGCTTCCCGGGGGTCGTGACCGAAGAGGAATAGCAGTCCGACCGATGGGTGCTGAAACCTGAAAAGTTTGGTACCGGGGATGGGATTCGAACCCACACATCTCTCGATAGCGGTGTTTGAGACCGCCGCGTCTACCGTTCCGCCACCCCGGCGAAGGAGGATATATGGTACCCCGCGATCCGGGATCTAGGGGCTGGCGATGGCGAGAAAGGCTCCGGCGGGGTCTCGGATAATCGCGTAGCGGATGTCGCCCGCGTCCTTGGGACCATCCAAAACGGCACCGCCGAGGGTGACTACCTTCTCCAGGGCGGCGTCGAGGGATTCCACATTCACGTAGGGCAGCCAGGCGGGCGGGAGATGGGAATTGGGACCGCGGCGGTGGCATATACCAGCCACGGCGTTACCCTCGGAATCGTGGACGACGTGGTCGTCGTAATCGCCCATGGAGACGGGAGCGGAGGTCCACCAGATGACTTGCTCGTAAAAGCTACGGGTGGTTTCTGCGTCGTCGACCGTTAAGTCCAGCCAGCCAATTGCGCCAATGGTTGCCACAGTGGCGGGACTTTACCCGACGTGATTGTTACCGAACGAGCGAGGCCTGCACGGTGGGAGGAGCGGCGGCGGTGGACGGATGGATTAGGAATCCGGCCAAGGCACCCCAACCGGTGAGGGTGAGGAAGATGAAGACGGCAAAGGCGAGCTTCTGGATGCGAGCCTGGGCGGCGTCGGTGACGGTGATGCCCCAGCGAATGCAGAAGTTCCAGATTCCGTAGCCCAAGTGGTAGCTGGCGGTGAGCACCAAGAGGACGTAGAAGATGAGCAAGATACCGCCATTGGCGGTCAACTTGTCGTGCCAGGCGGCGTACTTGATGGCTTCGGCGTTGCCGGTGATGTACTTCTGAACCGTGGTGGTGCTGACGTGGAAGATGAGGGCAAAGAATAGGAAGATGCCGCTGTACCGCTGGAACGTGTACATGCGGTTTTGGCTCCAGCCGTATTTGGTGCCGATGAAGTTCTGCTGCGATCGACCGATGATGAACATGCCGTAGATGGCGTGGAAGATGAGCGGCAGCCAGATGGCGAAGACTTCGAGGACGATGAGGAAGTGTTTGGGGATGCCTTCGAAGAATTCGATGACGCCGTTGAACTTTTCGGGGCCGCCCAGCGTGAAGCTGTTGAGCACCAGGTGCTGCGCCATGTAATAGCCCACCGGAATGACTCCCGTGAGACTGTGCACCTTGTGCCAGAAGAAACTTTCGCGATTCAGGGCTAGTGACATTTCAGCTTTCATTGAAAGATTACCGAATCCTACGAGGTTCTGGGTTGAACCATTTCTCTTAATGGAGGAAATGGGGGTGGGGAAGCGGGTCGCTGGTAATCTGACTAATCGGTATGCCAAGTATTGTTGATATCGTTGCCCGTGAAATTCTCGATAGCCGCGGAAATCCGACCCTGGAAGTAGATGTCCTTTTGGAGGACGGAACGATTGGCCGCGCAGCGGTTCCCAGTGGCGCTTCTACGGGAGCCTTTGAGGCGGTAGAGCTTCGCGACGGCGACAAGAGTCGCTATTTGGGCAAAGGCGTTTTGAACGCAGTTGCCAACGTGAACGATATCATCGCTCCCGAGCTGATCGACCTGGAATCGGGCGATCAACCGGCTTTGGATGCGGCGATGCTGGCTCTGGATGGCACTCCGAACAAGGCTAAGCTGGGCGCAAACGCAATTTTGGGCGTTTCGCTGGCTTTGGCGAAGGCGACGGCGACGAGTGTGAACTTGCCGCTGTACCGCTACGTAGGCGGTGTTTCCGCCCGCGTGTTGCCGGTGCCGATGATGAACATTTTGAACGGCGGTCAGCACGCGGATTCTAACGTGGACTTTCAGGAGTTCATGGTGCTGCCGGTGGGCGCGCCAACTTTTGCCGAGGCTCTGCGATGGGGATCGGAAGTGTTCCACACGCTGAAGAAGGTTTTGAAGGATCGCGGTTTGAACACGGCGGTGGGCGACGAGGGCGGATTTGCCCCGAACCTGGAGAGTCAGGAACTGGCGTTCGATTACATTTTGGAAGCGATCCAGCTGGCGGGCTACACGCCGGGCAAGGATTTCTACCTGGGCATCGATGCGGCGGCGACGGAGTTTTATGCCGATGGCGTGTATGCGTATAAGAATGGTCAGAAGAAATCGGGCGCGGAGCAGGTGGAGTACCTCGTTCAGCTAGCAGAGAAGTACCCGCTACTGAGCATTGAAGATGGCTGCAGTGAGGACGACTGGGAGAGCTGGAAGGCGTTGACCGACGCAATTGGCCACAAGGCTCAGTTGGTGGGCGACGACCTGTTCGTGACGAACGTGGAGCGACTGTCGCGCGGAATTGCGGGCGGCGTGGGTAACTCGATTTTGGTGAAGGTGAACCAGATTGGTTCGCTTACCGAGACGCTAGCGGCGGTGGATATGGCGACGCGCGCGGGCTATACGTCGGTGATGAGTCACCGATCGGGCGAGACGGAGGACGTGACGATTGCCGATTTGGCGGTGGCGACGAACTGCGGTCAGATCAAGACTGGCGCGCCGAACCGAACGGACCGGGTGGCGAAGTACAACCAATTGCTGCGGATTGAGGAAGCGCTGGGAGATTCGGCGGTTTACGCGGGCAAAGCGGCATTCGGTCGCTTGCTGAAGTAACCAAGATGGATAGTCGCCCGGGGCTTGGCTGATGGCTAGGCTCCGGGCGATTTTTTATTTACTGAACGGAGGCTTCGCCGTAGTAGCGGGCGAGTTCGTTTAGTTCGTACTGGAGGTCGTTCCAGTTTCCGCCGACCATGCGGCGGACGTTGTTGTCGCGGTTGATGGTGGTAGCGAGGACTCGGCCTAAGGATAGGACGTCAAGCACGGCGCTGGATAGATCTCGCTCGTTGACGTTGCCGGTTTCGTATCGCAGCTTCTCCAGGGCCTGGTCTAGCCGTTGAATTCGGTTCCACGCCTTACCGCCATCGAGGGAAGATCGGACGTCGTTGCGGCTGGCCTGAGATTCGAAGGAGGAGCGCATGGAATTGCTGATCCGTTCGCTGCGGAAGATGATTTCGATGAGCGAGTCATCGACTGCGAACCTCCAATCGGCAGGGTTCCACCGGCGGGTCTGTCCGCTGTAGATAAAGGTGGAGGATTGCCAATAGTTTAGGTTGGAGTATTGCGGACCGTTGAATTGGTAGCTTTGGTTGGGATACCAGTAGCGGTTTCTCGGGATGACAATCTGACCGGGCCGTGGTTGATGAATGCGCGGGTAGTTGTACCCATCATAGACCGGGCGCTGGTTTGGGTGGGGCTGAGGACGGGGCCAATTCCCTTGGTTGCCGGGTCGATTTGGGGGACGATTTTGCGGTGGCCGATTTGGCTGACCGTGGCCGGGTTTCGGCTTTGCACTCGGATTCTTTGCCGGAGGCTTATGTTGCGGTTTGGTATCCCGTTCCTCACGACGTTCCTGGGCTATTGCCGTTGAGAAGGAAAGGGAGGCAATCGTTAAGCCGATTGCAATGACGAATTTGTGGTTCATTTCGTATGCCTCAAAACCAATGCTGCGCTTCCGGATACCGAAAGCGCTGCATTGGTACCACTTGGACTGGCCTGGTTGAAGGACAGGCGAAATTGATTGTTTCAGGTTCTGTTCAGATAGCTATCAGGGAGAGTTTAGGTGGAGGGCGGAGACTTCTGTAGCCGGTGACGCTCCGGTCAGGCGTGTCTGTCTGTTCAACGCGAATGAATGTGATTCGCGGAATCTATCGCTCGCAGAAGCGAAGATGGCTCGCATGCCCCGGTTCATCGGTTTTTCGTCCGGGGCGATTTTTGCGGACGGGGATTATCTTCCACAATAGACGGCATGATCACCATTGTCGGCGCCGGGTTTGCCGGGGTCGAGGCGGCGTGGACGTTGGCCGAGCGCGGGCATTCGGTGCGACTGTACGAGATGCGGCCAGTCCAGAACACGCCGGCCCACGTGACCGACCATTTTGCAGAACTGGTTTGCTCCAATAGCTTGAAATCCAATTCTCCTTCGTCACCTGCGGGGCAATTGAAGACGGAGATGAAGGCACTGGGGTCTTTGGTTTTGACGCTGGCGGCGGAGTATGCGGTGCCGGGTGGGGAGGCGCTTTGCGTGGATCGGGAGCTGTTTGGGCGGGCGATTACGGCGGCGATCGAGAATCATCCGCGGATTGAGGTGGTGCGGGCGGCGTTTACCGCCGATATGGCGGGGGAGCTTTTGAACCGGGGCGAGACGGTGATATTGGCGACGGGGCCGCTGACTTCGGATGATTTGTCGGTGTGGTTGGCGCAGTTAACGGGGCGGAAGCATTTGTACTTTTACGATGCGGTTTCGCCAACGGTGGATGCCAGCACGCTGAATCGGGAGATTGTTTTTGCCCAGAGTCGCTATGACAAGGGGGAGGGGGATGACTACCTCAATTGCCCATTTAACCGGGAAGAGTACGACGCATTTGTGGCCGCGCTGGTGAGCGCAGAGCGGGTGCCGATTCGGGCTTTTGAGGCGGGCGGACGTCGGGATGGAGATGATGAGTCGGATCTGGAGGCGGGGCTGCTGGAGAAGATCAAATACTTTGCGGGTTGCACGCCGATTGAAGCGATTGCGGAGGCGGGTCCGCGATCATTGGAGTTCGGGAATTTTAAGCCGGTCGGATTGACGGATCCTCGAACGGGTCGGCGTCCGAATGCGGCGCTTCAGTTGCGGCCCGAGAATAAAGAGAAGACGCTTTACTCGCTGGTGGCTTGCCAGAATCGGCTACGGTTTGGGGAGCAGAAACGGGTTTTTCGGATGGTGCCGGGGCTGGAGAACGCGGAGTTTGTGCGGTACGGCGTGATCCACCGGAATACCTATATTGAGGCGCCGACGGTGCTGACGGATGAGTTGGAGATGCGGGATTGTCCCAATCTTTACATCGCCGGGCAGTTGACGGGAGTGGAGGGTTACGTGGAATCGGCCGCAATGGGGATTCTGGCGGGGTTGAATGTGGCGCGGCGGTTGGAGGGGCTTCCGGTGGTGCAGCCGCCGCGGGCGACGGCTTACGGGTCTTTGATGGCGCATTTGCAGGATCAGACGGAGCGGGAGTTTGCGCCGATGAACATCAACTGGGGGATTTTTCCGGAGGTGGACCACAAGGATAAGGCCGTCCGGCGCTCGGAGAAGCTGGCGGCGGCGGCGGCGGGTTTGGACGAGTGGCTTTCAGGACTCGCTGGCTGAATAGCGACCACCGGCGGCGATGAGAACCTTGGCGGCCGCGGTGGCCTTGTGGGCTTTCGTTTCGTCGAGCGGGGTTTGGGGGCTGTTCGATCTCGGGGAATTGACGTCGGCACCGCGCTGGAGAAGGATCTCGACGATGGCGCGATTATTGGCGTGGGCGGCGGCGTGGAGGGCGGTGGTTCCCCAGTGGTCGTTCTGGTTATGGGCGTGAATATCGGCCCCAGCGTCCAGCAGCGCGACTAAGACTTCGGCGTGGCCCTTCCAGGCGGCGTAATGGAGGGGAGTGGATTGCTCTACGTCGCGTATGGACACGAGCGCGGGATTTTCGGCGAGGGCGTTACGGACGGCATCGAGATCTCCGTTTTTGACGGCGCGGTAGAAGAGTTTTTCGTCCATGGGGCGGCGTTTTTAGTCGAGTGGGACGCTGCCGGCGGAGCAGTAGGAGCCGGGAGTGTGTTTTTCGTGGAGTACGCGGAGTACGCGGTCGGCGTCGATGGGGCCGGTGAGGCGATACGATTGGTCGGCGTGCCACTCGAAGGATTCAGCGGCTGGGTAGGCGGATTGGTAGGCGTCGGTGCCGAGGGGGATGAGGCTCATGCGCTGGGCGACCCATTCGGCATCCCAGGGGCCTTCGGTGAGGATTTGCTCGGCGGGACGAAATTCGTAGTAGATGGTACGGCGGCGGGCACGGCCAATGGTGCGCGGGGAGCCGTGGATGACCATGACGTCGTGGAGCAGGACGTCGCCGGGTTCCATTTCCACGGTGATGGAGCCGGGCGGAGTCCAGCCGTGGAGGCGCTCCATTTCGCAGGCATCGAGGATGGTGGTTTGGCTGCCGGGGATTACTACCAGCGCTCCGGCATCGGCGCGTGACTCATCGAGATACAGATCGTAGTTGAAGATCCGGTGGCGGCGTGGGTGGACTGCGTCTTGGTGCCAGCGGATGGCTTCGCCGTCGCCGGCTTCTTTGAAGACCATCGATTCGTAAGTGGGGACAAAATTTGGCCCGCAGAGACTTTCGGCGACGGCGAGGACCATAGGCGACCCCAACAGTTCCAGCGATGCGGATTGGCCCTTGTTGTGGAGGTAATCGACGCGGTAGAACACTTCACCCGCCGTGCGCTTCGCAAACGCGTAGTCTCGTCGAGACGGATCGTTCATGTCAACGTTCAACCCGCCTTCGATCCACTCCGATCCCGCGCTTTGCAGCTTCTCCAAAAGCTCGCCCGTGATCCAGTTCTTTAGCAACAGATAACCGTTGTCGTCGAAGAACTGGACCTGCTCGGCGGACAAAGAGTATCGAGATCGGGTTTGCACCATTGCGTCCCTATTATATGCCCGTCAGGTCGCGGCTTTACCGCAAGAATGCATCGGCGAGACCAGCATCGACGGCGACCACCTGACCGGTGGTTTGGCTGAGGCGATCGGTTACCAGTAGATACAAAGCATCGGCAACTTTTGCCGGGGTCACCGGCTGTTTCAGCAGGGTCCGTTGGGCATAGAACACGGCTAGGGTCTCGCGTAACGTCTCTGTATCGGCCGACTCATCGTGGGGGATGTTGTATTTCGCTAGCGAGCTTAGGACGCGGTCGCGGGGGAACATTTGGCTGCCGCTGACGACGGTGGCGGGAGCGACGGCATTGACGCGCACGAGCGGGGAATACTCCACCGCCAATTCTCGCACCAGATGGCTGGTGGCGGACTTGCTGGTGTCGTAGGCCACGGATCCTTTCTTCGCGACGACGGCGTTCGCGCTCGAGGTCAGGACGATGGAGCCGGTAAGCCCTTGCTGCTTGATGATGGCGGCGGCTTCGTCGGCGACGATGTAGCTGCCGACGAGATTAATTTCGTAAGTCTTCAGCCACAGACGATCATCGAGACGTCCGTCAGCATCGGGAGCGAAGAACACGGCGGCGATGTTGACCACGGCATCCAGTCCGCCGAAGCGAAGAACACACTGCTTAAGTGCAGCTTGTACGCTGGCACGATCAGTGATGTCGAGCGTGACGCCATGGACCTGATCCGGTCCGTAGGTCGCCGAAAGAGTTTCAACGGCGGTGGCTACGAGATCCGGCTTGAGATCGGCGATTACGACGGTGGCATCGGCATCGAGTAGTCGGGTAGCGACGCTCATTCCGATCCCGGGGCCGGCGCCGATGAGGAGCACGATCTTCCGGGCTAACTCCTTTTCCGGCGGCATCCGCTTGAGTTTGGCTTCCTCGAGTAGCCAGTATTCGATGTTAAACGCCTCTTGCTCGGGGAGGGCGGTGTACTTGGAAATCACCTCGGCTCCGCGCATCACTTCGATGGCATTGCGATAGAACTCGCCGGTAACGCGGGCCTCTTTGGACGTCTTGTTGAAGCTAATCATCCCGACCCCCGGAATAAGCACAACGCTGGGGTTTGGATTTCGCATCGCGGGACTGTCCGAGTGCTTGCACCGATCGTAATAGGCGGCGTATCGGGTGCGGAATTCAGCGAGGGCGGCATCGACGGTGGCTTCGTCCGCTCCGGCGGGAATGACAACTGGACGAATCTTCGTGCGAAGGAAGTGATCGGGGCAACTGGTTCCCAGATCGATCAGATCAGCGGCTTTCTCGCGGCTCAGGAAGTCCAGAACTGGTTCGGAGCGGTCCACGTTTGCGATGAGGCGCAATCCGTTGTAAGCAACTTTTCCGCGAAGTAGCGGAAGGAGCCGCGCTAGTTCAGCATCGCCATCGACTTCGGGAACCGAGATTTTTTCACCAAATCCATGCTTTGTTTCGCGGGCGGCGATGAAATCAACGGCTTGGTTGATTAGTTTGAGCGTCAATTCGTAGCATTCCTGCCAGGTATTGGCCCAGCAGATAAAGCCATGCGAACCCATCATTGCGCTTTTGGCGGTGGGGTTGGCTAGCAATCCGTCGCGAAGCATCAAGCCGAGGTCGAAGCCTGGTCGCTTCCACGGTAGCCAAAACATTTCGTTGCCGTAGCATTCTCGAGTCAGTTCCTCGCCATTCTCGGCGGCCGCGATGCTGATTACGGCGTCGCTGTGCATGTGGCTGACGGCGGCGGCTGGTACCAGGCCGTGAAGGGGGGTATCGATGCTGGGAGCAGCTGGGTTGAGATTAAAGGCGCACTGAGCGTAAAGCGGCACCATTTCGTCTTCGTGGAGCCCGGCCTCGCGGTATCGCTTCTCCAAGCCCAGAAACTTTGCCTGGTATAGCGAAGCAAAGCCTCCGCGTTTGGCAGATCCGAGGTCTCCCCCCGAACCTTTGACCCACAGCACCTCGGTCGGTTCGCCGGTCAGGGGATCGATAGCAGTGGATTTTAGGGAGGTGTTTCCACCGCCGAAATTGGTGACCCGAGGGTCGCTGCCGAGTAGATTTGAGGCGTAAACCAGCAAATCTACCGGGTCGGTTGGGGCAACTTCAGAATTCCACCGAGAAGGGACGTGACCAGCCATGCGCCATAAGGTTAGCGCATTAAACGGCGGAACGGTATCGCCGCTTAATGTTGCGATTCAACTTCGGTGGATACAACGATGATGTCTACCGTTCTCAGTTCCCGAGCTAGTTCGCTGAGAATGCTAGGCTTCATGATTTCCTGCAATCGGCTTCGTTCGGGATGACCGAGGATGACAGCGGTAACGTTCCGATCCTTAGCAAACTTGATGATCGTGGGCGCCAAAGCTCCTTCGAGCGTTACTGTTTCTAAGCCTAGTTTGGAGGCCAACTTCAGGTCGTCGGCAAGGATCTTCTTGGCGGACTCGCTTTCGCTGGTGCCGTCCTTTACGTGCACCGCAATGACATCGCCGTGCATACGCTGCCCCATACGCCAACCGCGCCGGATCAGTCGGAGGGAAGATCTGGTGGGGCTGATGCAGATCATGACGCGATCCTTGGCGGCCCAGGGTTTTTCAATTCGCTTATCGCGACGGTATTCGACCAGATCTTCATCCACGCGTCCCGCGGCTTCACGAAGGGAGATCTCTCGGAACGCGCTGAGAACGGCTTCGTCAAAAATCGGGGCGATATCAGACGGCGGTTTTCCGTTGGTGTAGATATCTCCGCGCTTGAGGCGATTAAGTAGCGCTTGCGGCGTCACGTCGACGATCTCAACTTCGTCGGCTTCGTGGAGTACTCGGTCTGGCACCGTGTTGGGGATTCGGACCCCGGAGATGTCAAACACTTGATCGTTGAGGCTTTCGAGTTGGTAGATCGTGATGGTGGAGAGAACGCTGATTCCGTGGTCCAGCAGATATTCGATGTCTTCCCAACGGTTCTGAAATCGGCTTCCCGGTGCGTTTACATGGGCTAATTCATCAACGATTACGACCCCCGGCATTCGGGCGATGATGGCTTCCACATCTAAATCCCCGTTGGAAGTGTTAGGGATTACGGTGAAACTGGAACCAATTTCTTCGGTTTGTCGCCGACCGTAACTGTCCATGTGGCCGATTACGACATCCTGACCACGCTGATTGCGACGTTGAGCTTCGTCCAACAGGGCGAAGGTTTTGCCGCACCCGGGTGCGTAGCCCATAAAAATTTTGTGGCGGCCGCGCTGATTGCCGTTGGCATCGGTGAGAGGGCGATGTGGCATATTTTAAGCGGTCACCAAGGTCGTCATTTTCACCGATTCAAGCCACTTCACCAAGTGCATATTCAACTCATTCACTAGTATTTCTCCCTCGGCCGGTAGCCCTGCCTCGTTCCATAGCTGCGAAGCGAGGGCTTCTTGTGCCAGCGCCCGCCAAAACTCAAGGCCATCCGGACAATGTCCAGTGTTTAGATGCGAAGCGGCCAGTTGCTGAGCACTCGCCGTGACGATTACTGAAACCGTAACGGCAGGATCAAGGCCGAAGTTCACCCGGTAACCCACGGCGATATCTCCCGCCGTATTAACCGCTTCCGAATCGTAAACATAGGAAAAGCCGTTGATTGTCGCACATTCGAACAATGTGCAGATGGAGTTCGATGACTGAGTTTTTGATGCGGGCACCGGTCCCTTCACGAGCGCGCTCCGAACGGCACCTCTCAGAACATCGGCGGTAAACGGCTTTCTGACAAAATCCTGGGCGCCAGCTTCAACCGCTTGCATGGCCAAGTCAAGCGTGCCAAATGCAGTCATGACCACCACCCGGGTTCGAGGGCTGCGGCGGGCAATTTCGCGTTGAACTTCGATGCCCGGCATGTTCGGCATGCGCTGATCTAAGAGCACCAGATCGAAGTTGGACCCATCGCCAAAAAGTTCAAGTCCTTCAGGACCATCGGCGGCTACTGAGACGTCAAAACCTGAGTGCCGGAGCGCAACCCGCATCATCATGCGTATGTTGCACTCGTCATCGATGATTAAAATTCGTTGCATCATGCGGCGGTTTAACCTAATGCGGTTGAGGTGCCATCGACGTAAAGACCGGGGGAGGAAGCCGCTTCCAATGCCGTTTCGGCGGGAAGCGTGAATGTAAAGACGGAACCCTTTCCAAGTTCGCTTTGCACTTTCATATCTCCACCATGATTCTTAACTATCTTCTGCGCGATACTGAGACCCAAGCCAGCGCCGCCTTGCGTGGCACCCGGAACTTGGACGAACCGTTCAAAGATTCGTTCAAGGTAATCCGCCGGAATGCCTTCCCCGGTATCACTCACTTGGAAAGATACTTGATTCTTATCCCTTGACGCCCATATTTCTACGGTACCGCCCTTGGGGGTATGGCGGATCCCGTTGGATGCCAGGTTCAAGAGAACCCGCTCGATCTGGAGTCGATCGACCCAGACGTTGCCGACATCGGGATCTGCCGAAGATTTCAGGCTGACCCCATTTGTTTCGGCCGAGCCTGCTAGTTCGCGTTGGACCATTTCCACCATTTTCTTCACCGGAATGACCTCAAGCGACATCTTCATGGTGCCTTTTTCCAACCGGGTGACGTCGAGGAGGTCTCGGGTTAGTTTTTCTAGTCGGTAAAGGTCTTCTCGCTGGACTTCGACCATCTCTTTTTGCGCATCGTTGAGGTCTCCTACCGCCCCTTCCATGAGGAGGTCTGTCGCCAGCAATAGAGATGCCACGGGGGTTCTTAATTCATGGGCGGCCACACCAATAAATTCGGTTTTCATGGCATCCACTTCGCGCAGATGGGTTACGTCTTCTAGTACGGCGACGGCACCGAGGAGTTCGTTGTCTTCGCTGCGCATGGGCGTGGCGCGGATGCGATAGGTGCGTTCAAAGCCGTTGGCGGTGAGCTTGGTGAAGCCAGTGTCGTCTTCCGAGGCCGATACGCGGCCTTCATCGACAGCGTCGTCGATCGCACGCACGATCCGGTGGTCGGAGATGTGGTCGAAGACGCTGACCCGAGGAGAGGTAGGGACGGCGCCGAAGATTTGAATGCCGGCGGCGTTCAGGTTTACGATCCGCTGTTTGGAATCTACGACGATAACGGGATCATAAAGGGAGTTGATGGCCGCATCGGACAGCCGTTGGGCACGTTCTAGCCGTCGCGCGGCCTGACCTTTTAGGCTGGCGAGACGGGTGGCCATTTCATTGAAGCTATCGGCAAGTTCTCCAATTTCGTCGCGTCGTGGCAACTCGAGCTTGGCACTGAGGTCGCCAGAACCGAGTTTCGAGGCGTGCTTGGCGATGATAGCCAGAGGGGTTAGCGCGGCGCGGGTGATGTGGAGAGCCAAGAGAATGGCGGCGCCGAGAGCAAAAACGGTGGCAGCGATACCAATCATCGAAAACCGGCTGGCCGCGTCTCGAGCGCGATCGTTCTCGTTTTCAACTGCAGTTCGATTGAGGGAGGCGATCTGATGGGTGTATTGCTTCATGCTGTCGAGCATGGGAAACAGATCTTTCCTGACGCTGTCAGTGAATCCCGGCTGAAGGCTGAGTTGACTGGCGGCGACGAGATTCGCGGCCCGGGATTTGTAGACCTCAAACTCGGTTACGAGATTTTGGCCGGCCGCTTGCTCATCGGATTCCTCCAGGGTGGGTAGAAGTTGGCGAATATTTGATTCAAGCCGCACCAGACTCACCCGCGATTGATCTTCCGCCTCAGGAAAATTCCTGGCCGAAAACGCGATTAATGCAGAGCGGTGAATTTCTAAGTCCTCAGAAATATCGTTGGCGAGCTGGATGGAAGGGAAATTTTTGGTGAGGACCCCGTTGATGTTGTTACGGATGGAAAAGAAGCTGAGGGTGGCACCGAGCAACAACGTTCCGGTGATTACCACCAGAATGACGTGGCTCATTAGCATCTGGGTCCGAAGGCTCCGCACGTCCGTATTGAAGCACAATATTTACGTGAAGCTTCGAACGGTGATTATTTCGGCTTCGATTGCCCTGGCGGCGGGCGGCGCGCTGCTAGCCTACGTGGCGCAATCTCCCCAAGTTCAAAACGAATCTCTGATCAGTAAGGAGCCGCGGCACGTAGTGACCTCGGCGATGGATCTGCTGGCAGGATCGTGGCAGAGGAAAACGGCCCCGCACTTTGCGACCGCAGATTATCTGGGGAAGCAAATTGACATTGCCGGACCTCTGAGCCGACCCCAGTTTGTGTATTTCATCAAGGACGGCTGTCCGTGTAGTTTTGAAGTGGAGCCGCTGTTTAAGAGTCTGGCGCGGAAGTACAAGGGGAAGGTCGACTTTGTTGGAGTGATTGATAAAGGCGAGAAGGAAGCGCGGCAATGGTCAACGGACCTGTTGGTGGAGCATCCGATCGTGCCCGACCCGCAGCAGCGGATTATGTCGGCCTACGGGGCTACGAATTCCGCTTTCTCAGCTTTAGTAAGCACAGACGGAAAGGTGGTGCAGATGTGGCCGGGCTACAGCCGGGATATTTTGCAAGAGATAAATGTACGGATGGCAAATGAATGGAACGAAAAGGCCACGTCGTTTGATCCTCAATGGGCACCAGTCAAGCGGTCGGCGGGCTGCGTTTTCGACTGGTTGAAAAATACCAAGAAGACGTAAAAATGGCCCGGACGAAGGGACTCGAACCCCCAACCCTCAGTTCCGAAGACTGATGCTCTATCCATTGAGCTACGTCCGGGCGTTCATTGAGAATACCGCAAGCGATGGTCGCGCGTCTTGGCCTATTGCGACCGAAGGGCGCCGACCGGATCTTTTCGGGCGGCATTCATGGCCGGAATGAGGCCAAAAACGCATCCAACCGCGAGGCTGACGGAAATAGCCATTGCGACGATGCCGAGCGTGATGAGCGGTTTTACCGGAGTGTACGCGGTCAACGCGGCACAGACGAGGCCGCTAAATGCCAAGCCAATGCCTCCACCCAGTAGGGAAAGGGTAGCCGCCTCCATGAGAAACTGCTTGAAAATGTCTGACCGCTTGGCTCCGGTGGCTTTGCGGATGCCAATTTCTACGCTCCGTTCGTTTACCGACATGAGCATGACAGTCATGATGCCCACGCCACCGACGAAGAGTCCGATGCTGGTTAGACCGGTGAGCAGCCAGGTTAAGATACTCATGAGCTTGTAAACCAGCCCAAGCAAGTCTTCTTGGGTTAGCACTTGAAACTGCTGCCTATCGAGGCGTTTTGACAGCTGAGCATCCAGTTTCTTAATGAGGGCCTTTGGTTCCGCATCTGGCTGGACGTGGATCATGATTCGATCCACCTGAAGGTTGGCTACTTTTGATTTGAAGTACCCAAAGGGGACATAGACGAGATTTTGCAGCGATCCCATGCTGAAGAGCGACTGCTCGCTCTTGCGATCGGTGGTTACGCCAACGACGCGGTAGGAAGATCCGTTAATCGTCACCTCTTTTCCGATTGCAGATCCTTTGGTTCCAAACAGCTCGGTTTTCGCTACCGACCCGATTACGACGACATTCGTATCGTTTTCTGCGAGGGCGCGACCTTCTTCGAAGTGGGTGGGGCGCATGGTGAACCATGCCGGTTCGGTGGCCACGAGTAGGCTGGAGGCGATTTTTTTACCGTTCCGCAAGCCGCCGCCGACGAATGTGAATGGGATTGCATCGATGACGCCGGTGACAGATTTTGCCGTCGCCGCGTCTCGTTCTTGCAGGTAGCTCATGCCGCCGAAATTAGGGTTGAACGACATGCTTTCGCCGATGCGGCCCGGGATAACCACCAATACGTTTACACCCAACTCGGAGACTTGATCCGAAATGTCCTTTTGAACGCCGGTGGCGATGCTGACGAGGAGAATGATGGCGCTGACACCCACCATGATTCCCGTCGCGCTCAAAACCGCACGCTGCCACTGCGCTCGAAGACTTCCGATGGCGGCGACGAGGTTGGTTGTCATATCGGTGCATACTACGGGTTGGAAGGGCCGATAGTTAAGGAAAACCCGTTAGTGTCGCAAGTACTTACATTCCTCGCTTCTGTAGTTTATGACTTCATGATTTGTTAGCGGACGTGGTGCTTAATGACTAAGATCCTGGTAGTAGATGATGAGGAGGCGATCCGAAATTCGGTTGCCGAGATTTTGGAGTACGAAGGTTTTGAAGTGGTTCAGGCGGAAAATGGGCAAGTCGCTTTACGCCTGCTGGACTCCGACGCGTTTGATTTGATGTTGGTTGACCTCATCATGCCGGTTACGGAGGGTATCGAGACCATCCGCATCGTGCACCGAAAAATGCCCAACTTTAAAATTATTGCCATGTCGGGGGGAGGTCGCGTGAATCCTGATAATTACCTCCAGATCGCGGCGCAGTTTGGAGCGTGTGCAACGCTGGCCAAGCCATTTGATCGAGCGGAAATATTGGCGGTCGTTCACCACACTTTGGGTAAGTCTTAGAAGAGTGGGAATGCACCCCGCCGTCTCAGTTTCGCCTTGCTTGCCTTTGGTCCGAGGACATGCATGATCCAAATTGAAGATTCGATTGACGCCACGACAGATGCCCTTGCGAGGGCTGGAATTTATCATTGGATCTTTTCGGAGACCAGCGGAACGTTCACGATGGCACCGACGATCAAAACCGGATTGGGAATTCCTTCGTGGGAATGGCGGAGGGTGCTTCGTTCAGTTGGGTCTGCGGATCGCCGCGTGTTGTGGCGGGGATTTCTTGCGCTGCGGGAAACGGGGATTTCACTAGACGTCGAATTGGGTTTTGCCGGATCCACCACCGGAGTGAGGAACCTGCGGATCACCGGTTCTCGGTCGCCATCGGGAAAAATTGGCGGTGTGGTGGCGGATGTTACCGCTAAGGTGCCGGCCAAGAGGACGGAGGCCGAATCTGAGGCACATTCTGACCTTTGGTTTGATCTAGAGCGACCGACCCAGGGTGTGGTGGAGTGGGACGGAAACTATCGGATTATCCGCTGGTCGCGGCGGGCAGAGGAGATGTTCGGCTGGACCGAGGATGAGGTTTTTGGGCGACGAGTTGACGAGTTCAAGTTCGTATACGAAAAAGACTGGGACCAGGTCAACTCGGTGATTACGACATTCCTGGATGGGAGTAGCGACAGTGCAAATTGCTACAACCGAAATTACGACAAATCAGGTCTTGTGAAGTACTGCATTTGGCATACCTCGGTCCGACGGAATGAGGATGGAAATATTGCCAGCATTCTGTCTCTGGCAACCGAGGTGTCTTCACAAATTGCGGTGGCACTGAGTAATCACGATGCCAGCGAACAATTACGCGCGACGCTGGAGAATCTTTCGGAAGCGTTTATCGCGATTGATAAGCAGGAAACGATTATCTATGCCAACAAACTGATGCTGAGGATGCTGGGTCTTTCGCCTGACCAAGCGATTGGGCGAAACATCTCTGAGATATTTACGGAAGAGGACAATCTTCTCGGCTTTATGCAGTGTCGCCGCGCGATGCGGGAGCAGGTGATGGTGGAGTACGAGCAATTTTATGTGCCCACCAATAGTTGGATTGCGGCGAGGGCGTGTCCGACTCCGGACCAGCTCACCATTTTTATTCGCGACGTGACGGAAGAGCGTGATCGTAGGCAGCAACTGCGATTACTTGAAAGCGCGGTGGCTAAGGCCAATGATATGGTGTTGATCACCGAGGCGGAGCCTATTTCGCAACCGGGACCCCGCGTGGTCTTTGTGAACGATGCTTTTCTACGGCGAACCGGCTACGAGAGACACGAAATCATTGGGCAGACCCCGAGGATGCTGCAGGGACCGGAAACTGACCGGCAGGAGTTGGATCGAATTCGGACGGCGCTTCAAAAGTGGGAGCCGATTCGAGCGGACGTGGTGAATTACACCAAATCGGGCGAGCCATTTTGGTTGGAGATGAGCATTGTCCCAATCGCAAATGAGGACGGCTGGTACACCCACTGGGTCGCAATAGAGCGTGATGTTACGGATCGGAAACGCGCGGAAGAAGAGTTACGGCTGGCGGGGAAAATGTTGGCGGAATCGGCCGCACAATATCAAAATCTCTTTGAAAATGGGCCACAACCCATGTGTGTCTACGATCTGGAGACTTTACGCATTGTGGCGATCAATCAGGCAGCGATTCGTCACTATGGTTATGCGAAGGCCGATTTTCTCAATTTGACGATCGTGGACGTTACGGCGCCGGACACGCGGGAGCGGCTGAAGGAACTGGTGTCGGCGGCGCATTTGCCGGGTCGCCGCGTTCACAAGCTTCGTAATATCACGCGGAGTGACGAGCTGATTGAGGTTGACGTCTACACGGACCTTATTGACTTTGGTGGGCGGCCGGCGCGGATGGTGCTGGTCAATGATGTGACGGAACGGATTCGCGCGGAAAGAGAGTTAGCGCGGATGACCCGCGCTAAGGAGCTGATCAGCCGATGTAATGAAGCTACCGCACAGCTAGAAAGTGAGGAGCAATTGTTGCAAGAAATCTGTAGGCTTGCTCATGAAATTGGTGGATACAACCTGGCTTGGATTGGGTTTGCCCTTGATGAGCCGGGCAAACCGAT